>JBAYUF010000002.1 GCA_041675205.1 Patescibacteria group bacterium
ATCCCCGACATTATCTCCCACGTTGTCGGCGATGACGGCCGGATTTCTCGGGTCATCTTCAGGAATACCTGCTTCAACTTTTCCAACCAAATCAGCTCCAACATCAGCTGCTTTGGTAAAGATACCACCACCAACACGGGCAAATATGGAAATCAAACTACCACCAAAACCAAGCCCCAGAAGGGCAGCGATGTCACCCGTCGCCATGTAGAAACCAGCCAGCGCCAAAAGCCCAAGACCGACCACAAAGAATCCCGTTACAGCACCGCCACGAACAGCCACCTGAAAAGCGCTGGCCATGCCATGTGTGGCTGCCTCAGCAGTACGAACATTTGCTCGCACCGAAATACGCATACCAACGTATCCTGCCAGCGCAGAAAAGAATGCGCCCAACGCAAACCCAGCGGCGGTGCGCCAGGAAACGCTAAACCCGAGTACGAAGAAAATTGGCACGGCAACGATAGCAATGCTTCGGTACTGTCGGGCCAAAAATGCTTTGGCACCGTCTTCGATTGCCTGAGCAATACCTTGCATGCGCTCATTGCCTGCTGGCTGCTTAAGTAACCAAACGATGAGAAGCCCACCGTAACCAACCGCCAGGGCGCCAACGGCCAGTGCTATAGGAAGAGTAGTAAACATAAGAATGAGAAAAATAATGAGTAAATTTATTCTCCGCGCAACTCTTCTTCCTCTTCCGCAGGTGCCACTGCAGGAGCGGCCGCCTCCGTTGGCGCTATCGTTACTTCCTCCACGGCGGCCTCGGTCACGCTGTCACTAACAACTGCTGCTTCTTCCTCGTCAGCCGGTATTTCTTCCATGGCCTCAAATGGTTGTATATCACCACCGACTGGACGAATATCTATTCGCCAGCTGGTTAATTTTGCTGCCAGGCGAACATTCTGCCCCCCTTTACCAATGGCGAGCGAGAGCTGGTCTTCTTCAACCGTAGCAACGGCGGTGTGTGTTTCGTCGTCAGTCTCAAGGGTCAACACTTTGGCTGGCGAAAGCGCATTCGAAATGAAGCGAATTGGATCGTCGCTGAATTCGATGATATCGATTTTTTCCCCGCCCAGTTCGCTGATGATGGTTTGCACTCTGGTTCCCCGTTGCCCAACGCAAGAGCCAATTGGGTCGACATTCGAGTCAACCGCTTGTACTGCAACTTTCGAACGAGAACCAGCCTCACGAGCAATACCCTTAATGACGATAAGGCCATTGGCTATCTCTGGGATTTCCATAGAGAAAACCTGGCGCACAACCTCAGGGTGAGAACGGGACAATACAATCTGTGGACCACGCGGCGTTTGACTAACACTCACCACGTACACTCGCAGCCGATCGCCTGGATTGTAACGCTCACGCGGTATCTGCTCTTCATATGGCAGTACGCCCGTGCCTCGTCCTAATTCCATAATAACTGATCGCCCATCGCGACGCTGCACCGTAGCGGTAACAACCTGCCGCTCACGATCACGAAATGCTTCAAATACATTTGTGTGCTCTGCCTCGCGAATCTTCTGAATGATGACCTGCTTGGCAGTTTGCGCCGCCATACGACCATACTCACCCGGGACAGAAAGTTCAGTACGAATCTCCTCCCCTACTACCGCATTTGGTTTTATAGAGTGCGCGGCAGTGACGCTGATATGTAGCTTTGGGTTGTACCGCACTTCAGCATCTGATTCGTCGCCCATTACCACAACCTCTGGCTCTTCTTCACCAGCCGCGGCACGGGCTTCAGCCTCAGCAATAAATTCATCCGAGACAACCACCTTTACATCAAAGACATGAGTTAACGCTGTTTCTAAATCAAATTCCACCTTAATGTTCTGATTTTTTTCGCCAAAATCTTTTCGATACGCAGCGGCGAGTGCTGCTTCAATAGTGCCAACAATTGATTCGACGGTTAGTCCTTTCTCTTCGGCGATTTGTTGAACAGCGGCCTTAATTGGCGACTCACCCGACATGTTTGTAATAGTTAGTTGATGCCTGAAGCATCAGTAGGAATAAAAAAACTCATTCTTCCTAGAATGAGCACTTAGTAATAATAGCCTAGTTAGGGCAAAAAAGCAAGATTTGAGCCGCCGATGGCTTCATAGTGGCGCAGTATTGGCTTCTTGTCGTCAAACCCAAAAACAATCGCAATCGCGTCAATACGGCAATTCGTTACAGCGTTTTGCCGAGCGTATTGGGCAAGTGCGATAGCCAAACGACGCACCTTGGCTTTTGTAATAGCTTCTTCGGGTGAGCCAAAGGCATCACCTCGTCGGGTTTTCACTTCAACAAAGGCAACCGTGCCCCCTCGTGCTGCAATTATGTCTACTTCCAGTTGTTTGAATCGCGCGTTTTGAGCCAATACTTTCCAACCACTATGCTCTAGGTATTGCACCGCATACTGCTCACCAAGTCGGCCGAGCTCGCTGCGGACATTCATACATTCAGCTATGGAAGATACTGCCGACGACGACGATCTTCAGCTTGCGCTGCAGCCTGTTTTGGCACCACGCGGATTGCTCGGTACAGTAGTCGCATCGACCAAACAGCAGCGACACACGCGAGAAGGAGCATCCAGTAACGAGCCGAAAACCACGGCACTTGTTCGTATCGCAAGAAAAGAAACAGAAATGCCAAGCCACTTACTGTGTAGCCAAGGATAACCCACCGTCGGGACCATGCACGCCACGCTGGTAAAAGCGTTGTCCGATGAATAAGGACTGAGCCGGCAACGGCCGCGCAGAGCACAACGCCGGCGAGTACTGCCCAGGCAATAAGACCGTTTCTACTCAACACCCCAGGGAAATTTGTCGTGAGATATGAAACAGAGAAAAAATTAGCTATGTTCATAGTGTTGCCGAGTATACCAGGTAGCGGTCACACCGTGAAGACCCTCGATTAGGTGAGAAATTTTTTACAAAATGACTGCCGATGAATCTTTGTCAGCCCATGCATTCGAATAGCTTTTTCATGCGCGGCAGTGCCATACCCAACGTGCGACTCAAAGCCATACTGCGGATGTGTGGCGGCCAGCGTAAACATTAGTTTGTCACGATATACTTTCGCCAGTATCGACGCAGCTGCAATCGAACGTATCACGATGTCCCCATGTAGTACCCCTTCAACAGGGCAGCGATAATCTGTAATTGAAAAATAATCTGCCAGAACATAGTCAGGGCGTGGACGCAGGGCATCAAGTGCCAACCTGAAGGCCAGCTCGTTTGCGCTAGCAACGCCAAGCCGATCAACAGCTGCTGGAGGTACCTGTCCATAACCGATACTCTCTGCAACAGCTAAAATTCTTTTTGCGAATTGTTCACGCTGCAATCGAGTGAGTGCTTTTGAATCTTTAAGATTTGGCAAACGCGCCCCCACTCGAAGCACTACGGCTGCTGCTACGAGTGGACCAGCCAACGCTCCCCGCCCTACCTCGTCGACACCAGCAACAAGCGGGTACCCTTGCCCGCGCCGACGCGACTCGAGTGGTCGAAACGTAAAAATCTATTTAGCTAGCAAGAGCGTTCAATTTTTGTCGGAGAACTTCCTCTGGTTGCACGCCAACAAGCTGTTCCACCACCTTACCGCCCTTAAAAAAAAGTAGCGTGGGGATACTGAGAATACCAAAGCCACCAGCCGTCGCTTGGTTTTCGTCTACGTTCATTTTGGCAATCTTTATCGGTTTCCCCGCAAATTCCACTGCCAATTTTTCTACAATTGGGCCAAGCACTCTGCATGGTCCACACCAGGGCGCCCAAAAATCAACTAACACCGGCACGTCCGATTTCAAAACCTCAGCGTCAAAATTTTGATCTGTCACGATAACTTCAGCCATATAGTTTGCGTAAAATAATTAACTACATTAATAGAGTCGACCACCAACAGGCACGGCTTCGTCTGGCGTAATGAGCACACATTGTCCTTGTTCGTCTGGTACGCCGAGCGTTAACGATTCTGAAATAAACGGGCCAATCTGCCTAGGAGGAAAGTTTACCACACCAAGCACCAGCTTACCGAGTAGCTGCTCTTTTGTGTAGTGCGTTACAAGCTGAGCGCTGGACCGTTTAGTCCCAATCTCAGAACCAAAGTCAATTGTTAGTTTATACGCCGGTTTTCTCGCCTCAGGAAAATCTTCTACTGCTGTAATGCGGCCGACTCGAACATCGAGCTCAGTAAATGCTTCGAAACTAGTCATATTCACCTCGTGCAATTTTTTTAAACTCCTCTTCATATCGCTTCACAATAGTCGCAAACCCCGTATGCAGTGGGCTGGGTAACGCATCGAGGGTGAACCAACCCAACTCATCAATTTTATCTGGCTCATTAATGCGAACCTCGCTCGGATCCACCAAAATAAAAAACGGAATTGCCACCCAGTGTGTTGGTTGTCCGTTGTGCTCACGAAAAATATCCAGTGCCGGCAACCGTCCTTGAATAACACCGTTGACTCCGAGCTCTTCGTAAATTTCACGCAACACATTGTCTTCCATTGAAACACCAAAATCTAATTTTCCCCCACCACCGTCCCATCGACCTTGTTCATCACGACACGCTGCACCACGACGATGTAAAAGAAAATTTCCTTTACCATCGTGACAGCAAAAGGAAGTTGTTACGCCAACGTAATCTTTACCAACGACCATATATCAACTATCGCCACTGCGTAGCCATCACAAGGGCAATGCCGCAAATAAATACAGCCAGCCAGCCCAATGTTGCACCAAGAACGATGATTGCAGTCCTGCGACTACCGCTGAAATAAAGTGCCGCCGGTAATCCAAGCACCAGAAGCGCACTGACTGTGGCAGAAAGAACAAACAGCAAAAGCATGAACACCGGTATTAAGAAACTATCCACTGATCCAAATAATTGTTCCCCATTAGAGAGAAGCAATGCAACAAGACTTACGTACAGCGCAAGACTGAAGGCGTGTAAAAAACTTCTGAAAATAATGTGAGATGTTTTCATAAAAAACAAAAAAATCTAAAAACTGCTGACGTGCATACTGCACTTTAAAAAACTGATGTTGCTTGCCCAGCCTGCTTGCGGGATAATTACTACCTGCGCATTTCAACTCAGCGGAATATATTTTCTGTAGCTGGATTACTGACGGACTACATAATCGGCTACCTTGAAGCAAAAATTACTCTGGACCGTAGCGGGATCGAACCGCTGACCTCTTGCATGCCATGCAAGCGCTCTACCAGCTGAGCTAACGGCCCAAGTTTCTGAATGATAGTACAAAGAGTAGATCTACGTAAGTCTTGCCGGTCACAGTCTTCAGACTCGGCAAACCGAAGCTCCATACTTACTATAGTATATACTTGTAAATATAGCAATTATTGTTTATAATACTATTTAATATTGACAATTTAACTAATTTATATTATAAAATATATCCGCTTGTGTTCCACGTGGAACACAGTAACAATGCATGGGTACTTAACGTCTTACTTACTGTATGTTATTCGAAAATAGACCCACAAATTGGCGAATACTCTCTGTATTTTTAAATGCAGCCCTGAAATACAAACGGGCCTTTTTCATTGCGTTTATTGGTGTATTGTTAGCGAGAATCACTGGTTTAACGGCCCCCATTTTCTACAAAAGATTTTTCGATACTCTAGCAACCGTTGATTTTGCTCTTGTCCCCGCCCTACAAGCCATATTGTTAACAATATTGGGAATTTATCTATTTGAAAACTTACTGAGAAGGATTGCTATATTTGCTGCCATATACTTTCAATCCCGAACAATGTCAGATCTCTGGCAATCGGCAGAAGCGTACCTCATGGGGCATTCCTATCACTTTTTTTCGGACAACTTCTCTGGTTCTTTGGTTCGAAAAGTGACAAAGATGCCCCGTTCCTTTGAGACAATATCTGATGATTTTCTGTTCAATATTATTCCACTCGGCGTTTCCGTGACGTTTATCAGCGCTGTTCTATTTTCACGAGATTATAGACTAGGAATAGCGATGTTCCTTTGGGTAGTGATTTTTCTATCTATCAACATTGGCCTCGCAAAATGGAAACAGCAATATGATATACGAAAAGCTGAGCTTGATTCAAAACTGACCGGTTTTCTGTCTGATATTGTTTCAAATAGTCTAAATGTACAACTTTACACAGCAAACAAGCATGAAAATGAAGGTTTCAATGCAATTTCACAAACACACGAAAGGGCCAGACGTTTCACGTGGAACATTGATGCTGGAATCGACTCAATACAAACACTGCTCACCGTCGGCATTGAAATTGCTCTCATGTTCACTGCGGTTAATCTATGGAAACAGCAAATAATTACTATCGGTGATTTCGCGCTGATTCAAGCATACTTGATTACTGTGGTACTTCAGATTTGGGATTTTGGAAGAGTATTGCGCAGACAATTCGAAGCCTTAGCCGATGCTTCTGAGGTTATCCAGATTTTAGACACACCACACGAAATCCATGACGTGATAACTGCAAAGCCACTAAAGCCAGCCGGGGGCGAAATCGACTTTCGGAATGTAAGTTTCAGCTTTAACAAAACAAGAACCGTTCTCAAACAGTTTTCGCTTTTAGTGAAAGCAGGTGAGCGTATTGCCCTCGTTGGTCCGTCGGGTGCAGGAAAATCTACAATCACGAAGTTGCTCTTCAGGCTTTACGATGTTGACCATGGTCGTATCTTAATTGATGGCCAAAATATTGCCGAGATAACACTCGAGAGCTTGCGCGATGCTGTGGCGCTCGTACCACAGGACCCGATTCTATTCCACAGAACACTGCTTGAAAATATTCGATACGGAAGTCGGAATGCATCAGACGAAGATGTCATGGAAGCAGCGCGACAAGCCAACTGCCACGACTTCATTATGGATCTACCTGAAGCGTATAGCACCTTTGTTGGTGAACGTGGGGTGCGGCTGTCTGGTGGAGAACGGCAGCGTGTTGCAATCGCGAGAGCAATTCTTAAAAACGCACCAATTCTTGTTCTGGACGAAGCGACTTCCTCGCTTGATTCAGAGTCTGAACTGCTGATTCAAGACGCACTAAAAAAGCTGATGCACGACCGAACGACCATTGTTATCGCGCATCGACTTTCAACCATCATGGAAATGGACAGAATTATTGTCATTGAGGAAGGTGGTATTAGTGAGGCTGGAACACACACTGAACTTCTCGAACGCGACGGGACATACAAACGACTTTGGGAAATTCAGGCTGGTGGGTTTATTACCTAAGGCACAGTGCGTGTTGAAAAAATCGAATATACCTCTTGCCGTATCGTGTTTCAATGTACTAGTACGCTGAAACATAAAGTGTCACTTCGTTTTGCACTCTTTGCACTCTCTCGAACCCAAATACTTTTAGGTTGACAGTCCTCGTGACTAGTGATTGTCTGTAGTAGTTTGAACATCGAAAACAGATGCCCGCAATGCGGTGCGTCAGGGAGGCGACAATGACCGAACTGTTGCTACTGGCCACAATTTTCCTGGTTTCATACCTCGTTTTTCGTGCAGTCGCGCCCCGTTGGGCAGCGTGGGTGAAAAGCCACAAGACTCGCATGAGAAAGGAGGTCGTGACCTGGGCGATGTCCACCTACGGCTGGGATCGCACCAGAGCTCGGAACTGGGTGAACGCGAAGTTCACCTTCTACACCGACGGCGCCGAGTGCCAAGGTGGACTGAACCTCCGCAACAAGAAGACAGTTCACCACCTACCGAGATGCCTGGTACGGATTATCGGGAACCTCGACATTCGAGGCACCGGCGTCAAGCACCCCCCGAAGGTGGCTGTTCTCGGCCGGCTTCGAGCAGACGGCGCCCTTCGGGTCGCCGGCAATTCCTCTCACCTGTGGAGGGGGAGGCGTTGCCGGACCCATCGACGGGTTGGACGAAGATGAACAGAGGCCCGGTGCGTATCGTCGCGCCGGGCCTCTCTCAAAACTGCTAGGCAGGTTATGTTAACTGGTGGAATAATTCATACCCGGCACTAAAAACAAAAAGCACAACCAGCACACTGGCGGCGATACGGTTCATTGGCAAAAAACGAAAACGAGAAATTCCTAATCCGCGAATCTTTTGCAACATGAGAACAATGAAGATGCCATCAATGGCAATCGAGATACCTCCCAAAAATGCGATGAGACTAACAAAATTGTTTGCGCCAAAAAGAAACGGAACAACCGGTAAGGCTACCGCGAGGAACCAAGAAGCGGTCGGTGAAATTTTAAAATCAAACTCATAGATTTCTTTGAGGTCGTACCCAAGTGAAAGATACGATTTAAAAACAGCTACGAAACCAAGCGCTGCTCCGAATTGAACGACGGACGGACCAAGCACTGCCACCAAACCACTTAGGGCATCAGTAGTAACAGCCCCGCCTGATGCCATTAACACACCCGCAACAAAAATAGCAGTGGTGATTAATGGCAGCACCACACCGGCAACTATGAGTAACCGTAACCGTCGACAATCATCAACCGTCCCACGAAAAAATTGATACGCGTCTGCGATGACGACGTACCCGGAAAGTGAAAAAAGAAACACCGCAAAAGCAAACAGTGGATCATTGCCAATCGCAGGGAGTTGAGCAATGTCGCCCCGCACTATGCCCGCTAACCCGATGCCAACAAACGAGGTCATGAGCGGCAGCGCCAACATGAAATTGATTTCGCTAATTTGTCGGGCACGACCAAGAAGGAGCAAGGCGCCGACAACAAAAAATGTAATTGACCAATACGTTGCTGCACCACCAAAAATTTTACTTAGAAATATGCCGCCCAGAAGCACATAGCCAAGCAGCACGCCACTGACGAAGATGACTTCGTTTACTGCGGCTATCCACCCGGGTACAGATCCAAGATAACGCCGCACATAACCTGGCAAACGGTGCTGTTCAATTGTGCTCGCCACAACTTCACCATAACTGAGGTGTATTGCCAGCACGGCCGCTGCCGCCAGCACAGCGAGGAGAGTAGACCATCCTACACCTGAGATAGTCACCGCGTAAGGTACGGCAAAAATACCTGCACCTATAGTAAGACCCGCAATCATACCTGCGGCTGAGAAAAATGGAGGAGCAAAAAGTGTTGTGCGCATGTGATTAATCAAGCTGACTGATGTATCAGCGATACACTGACTCTACCAAGAATAGCACCACCGGTGGTGCTGTCGAGAGAATTATTCTGCCTCTGTGTTCTTTGTAGTAATTGGTTCCACGTGAAACGTACGTATCGTCGTCTGAACATGCCGTTCACATACTGCTGACCTTACGTTACCGCTTATTCTACCGGAATAAATTTACCGCCTTTAGCTCTTACAACGTCATAATTACCAACTACGTCACCATGTTCGTCGAAATCAATATGTCCTGACGCACCTTCAAATGTTACCTCGCGAAGCACCTTGGCAATTGCGTCGCCACTTCGAGCACCCTTCAGTATGGCAAGATTTAACGCTCGCATTGCGTCATATCCCTGCGCGGCGAATGGTCCAGGTTCTGCACCGTTGTATTCGGCTTTATGACGTTCAATAAACCCACTCGTTCCAGCACTGACCGAGGTGACAATTAACCCTTCGGCAGCAATGCCGGCGCCAATTAAAATGTCATCACTTTTCAACCCTTCAGATCCATAGAGTGGTACGGTCACCCCAAGTTCACGCAGTTGCTTTAGCGTGGCGACGGCCGTCTCTGGATTATTCACGACAATGTAAACGGCATCTGGCTCAGCACTTTTAACTGCTTCTATTTGAACTCGCACATCAACATCGTCTCGACCAAACGTTTCCGTCGCCACTACCGCACCACCCCGCTCTGAGAATTGTTTGGTTAACACATCTTTAAAACCAAGCCCGTACTCTTCGTTGCTGTAGAGAACAGCCAACTTTCGGAATCCATTGTCGTACACCAAATTTGCGCCGAATAATCCTTGTGATGCGTCAGACGGTACCGTGCGGAAAAAAAATGTACCAGCCTCGCTCAGCCGAGGACTAGTTGACGCTGGGCTAATCATGACGACGCCATTCTGATTGGCAACTGGTGCAGCGGCTAATGTAGCGCCTGAGCAAACTTCACCAACAATGGCACTCACACCATCAACTGAAATAAGTTTGTTCACCGCATTCACCGTGTCGCGACCTTCACACTTCGTATCTTCAAAAACAATCTCAATGGTTCCTGGGTTCAACTCACGTGACGCCATCTCTACGCCTCGACGAATACTTTCGCCGTAACTGGCAGCGCCACCCGAGAGCGGCCCCACCCACCCAATTTTTATTGGTCCAGCGAGCACCTCGTTCTCAGAGCGTTGCTGATATAACGTGTACCCAGCAAAACCAAGAAGTGCCAGAACGAGAAAACCGGAAAGTATTTGCAGTGATTTATTCATAACGTACAAAGTGATTAAAGACTACCTTACCGTAAGGGTACCCAGCAAAAACTTCTCTGACAAGCAGTTCGCCTTCTCTTGACCGCGCCACTCGAAACAAGTAAAAAGGCTGAGCTTGATAAAGCTACGACCTTCACAACTAGCACCCGCTGAAAGCGGAAAGGATGGTACCAATGATACCTCTTGGCGCGGTCATTCAAGAGCTCAAGGAATCGAGCAACCGTCGTGGGCTCAACCTCCAACTGCCCTGTGACGGGCACTACCAGCCCGGGGATTTGCGCTGGGCCTTTGGATACGACATGCGCACCTCATGGTGGGCACTTGTGGAATTCCGCTGGCTCGAAACGTTGGCAGCAACCGGGCAGATGCCGGTTATGACTGGCACGCTGCTGACGCCGAATCTTCTCCGACGTGTCTTCGAGAAGACGCATACGGCGCGGGTAACGAGGCGTGAACGGGGAACGCCAACGAACCCCGGAACAGGGCACGACGTTCTTGCCCTCTTGGCGTGCATGCGTCAAGCGCTGCCACGGGAACTGCACCAGTACCTGCACCTCGATCTGACATCGTACGACACCATTTCGACCGCTTACGCGTTGCAAATGCGCGAAGCGTTCGAGGAGACGTTCTACGTCAAAGCTGGTGAAGTTGACCAACGGTGGCGAAGCCTGATTGCAGAGTACGCCGAGGTGGTCCAAATTGGACGGACTCACCTCCAGTACGCCCTACCCATCACCGTGGGTTGCTGGCTCGCTCAACTGCGTAACCGTTTCGCGGCAAGCGTTCGTGAAGCAAGGAAACTCAGTCGCGCGATTCCTGGGAAAGCGAGTGGTGCAGTAGGCACGAGTGCGGCGCTGCGACACCACTTTGGAACGAACGACCTCGAAGTTGGGCTACTCAATTCCTTGCGGTTGCCGCGGCCGCTGCAGTCTACCCAGATCACACCGCCAGAAGCGTTCGTCAGATTTCTGGGTGAAATTGTACTGACCTCTGGGTCACTGGCTAATCTGGGGGAAGACGTACGGCTGCTGCAGTCGTCTGACATCGGAGAATTGACGAGCATCGGCTCAACAAGCTCGACGATGGCACATAAGACTGGTAACCCGGTGGCAGCCGAGAATATGGCCGGCATGCACGGCAGTGTTCTTGGTGCGTACACCATGGTACTCGGAACACTCGTAAGCGACCTGCAGCGAGACCTTCGCGGATCGAGCGTGATGCGCGGCTTCGGCGGCGTACTTTGCTACACCTACCAGCAGCTACTAACCGCCGACCGGTTGCTGAAAAGTCTGCGGGTAAACGAGGCTCGCTGCACAGAGAATCTGCAGAAAGCCGGACCGTGTGTAACGGCCGAACTGCTTTACGTATCACTGCTGCATGCGGGCTTCGCGAATGCCCATACGCTCGTGAACAAGGTAATCGTTCCGGCGGCGCGGGCAACTGGTTGCGACTTGGTAGTTGCCACAGACACGGTCATCAAGCAGACGCGAAACAGACGGCTTCGCGCCGCTTGGACTCTCGTTCCGGAGGAAACGAGAAGGCAAATCGCTTCGCCCAGAGACTACCTTGGTGATGCAGTAAAGTTGGCGGTTCGAACTGCCCACGATCAACTGTAAAGAAAGGGAGGAACAAAGAGGGAAACGGCCGTCCGGACGAAAGTCTGGACGGCCGTTCTCATTACAGAAATTAATACTAGCTATCTAAGAGAACGAAAACGATATCGGTTAACGCCTTGATCTTATGATACGTTCGAGCTGGAAATTCAATTTTTGCAGGCCCTTGAATCTTATAGATACGATCTCCTGTTGTTACTTCAGCCATTCCTTTAAGTAGATAAATTAGCTCGGCTGCATTCTCAGAGTTGTCACCCGATACTGACTCTCTGTTTCTTAAAAAAATTTTGAGACCTGCCGCTTCATAAACCTTCCCTTTTAAATCATCACGGATGAGTTTCATTTCCATAATTAGGAAGACTATTTTACTTACCTTTAACCTTTACATTGACGCCACCAACTTTCTTATATGTTCGTTGCTTATTCTTTTTAATCTTTTTTACAATTTCTTTTTCTAAATCAACGTCTAGCATTTTAGATAGAGAAAGAAGATAAATTGCAACATCGGCCAACTCTTCACCTATATCAGGCAATTTTTTATGATAGGCACGGAACGCCTCGGCGAGCTCATCAAAGGTTAAACAAAATTCCAAATTAATATCATCGATATTGAACTTCTTTGTATTTTTATTTTCCCAAATCTCTTTTAGAATTTTTTGGAAATCGATCATAGAGGCTTTATAGAAATTGAATGTCTCAACACTTCAACTCAAAGGTCGGGAATCGGTCACAACTCTCGCCTCGTTCCCTCGACTCCGCTGCTGCGGAGCTACTGACAATTCATGACATTCTGATCACATCAGAATGGGTGTTATTGTTGTCGGCTGCGACCCCGCCTCACGAGTTTATCCCGCACACAGTGAGGGGCTCCGGCTTTCGAATCCCTCACGCGAATGAAGCAGTTCATTCGCTCCCTTCCTCGTTCACAAAGTTCACTTCAAGGGAGGGTCGGGAATCGGTCACAACTCTCGTTCGCTTCCGCTCACTCGGTCGCGACCCCGCCTCACGGTCTTCGTCGTCAGCAATACTCCTCAGACATCGTTCCGGCTTTCGAATCCCTCACGCGAATGAAGCAGTTCATTCGCTCCCTTCCTTCGTTCACAAAGTTCACTTCGGAAGGGGAGGGATTCGAACCCTCGAGATCTTGTAGGATCTACCGCATTTCGAGTGCGGCCCATTCGACCACTCTGGCACCCTTCCATAGGCTTACTTAGTGTACAGAACTATTCGTATGACCGCGCGACCACTTTGGCACCCTTCCACAGGTTTACTTAGAAACGTGCTTCGCACGCTACCATGACCGAACGTCTTCAACAAGCTTTATGGTACTAACCGTAGATGAAATGCGGCAACACCATAGTGTCGCGAATGATCTTGATAGCGGGTTGCTAACCATAATAAAGCTTCCGATGCTGTTTCAAAGCCTAAATCAAATGGATGGTGCGCTGCAACCAGATGGTCAAAAGATGCATACGGCCGAATAGACTCGACCGCCAATCGAACGCAATGAGCACCGTTTCCTTCTTGATAACACAGCAGTATGTCGCCTTCGCGAACCCGTTCATGGCCACCAGCTAGTAAGCGCGGGTCAACCCGTCGCCGTCCACTAGAAAGTAGTGAAAACGAAAACGCATCATATTCAAATACATGTACCCGTCGTGTTTCTAATAAGGGCAGCGCCATAAGCACCCAAAATAATATGGAGAGGTCATTTTTAAAATACGGAACATCCACCAGCCCATGAATAACTAACGCCAACATTGCGGCAATTGCTCCAGCAACTACCGGGCTATTCCGTCGCGGCCAGGCATGAACAAAAAAGGCCGCGAGCAGCCAGACAAATGCGAGGAGACCAGCCAGACCAAGCTCTACCCAGGCATTTAAGAAAAGATTATGTGGGTAGAGAAATATTTCTATTTTGTAGGGCGTAATATTTGGTCGCCAATCTACATGATACGGTGCAACTGCTTGCTGATAATTTGCTAAACCGGCGCCTGTTATGGGGTGGTCTTTTATAAGCTCGACAGTCTCTTCCCATACCGCCAACCGCATTGCGCCGGACGGCGCGCTAAATGAAAAGCTTTGCTCAACTTTTAATCTGAGTGTTGGCACAAAAGCCAAAAAGCCGACAAATAAGAATGCTGCGCCTACGACAACTACTCGGTGTCGATTTTTTGAAACAAGCAAGATGGCGACAAAGGTACTAATGGCCACCCCCAACCACGCACCTTTCGTTTGAGACAAAACAATGGCGCTCACGCCAAAAATAACGACAATGAGCGACCACCAAAATGATTGCTGCCGACGATATGAAGTTATGAGGAGCGGGATGTAAAGCGCAATAATTGGCGCCAGCAACAGACCAACAGCATTGGGGTATGGAAAAACGCTTGTGAATTTTAAAACCGCTGCACTGGCGTATGGCTCTGGTACGTAGCCAGTGAAGTACTGCAACCATGCACCCATAGCGACAAAAATCGCGAGGCCACCGAGAGCGTGGAGCAGCCAAATTCGTTCACGTGCGCCACGAAATTCGATAACCAGGATAGTGAAGAGCAGCATGGGATCAATAAAGTACGCCTTCCAGGCGCCAAGTGCGGCATCAATATTTGGCGAAAGAATTGCGCTGACTGTAGCGGTTAACAAAAACGCAAGTAGTGGGTAAAGAACGGGATGAAAAGGATTGTCAGTACTTACGGTGCTTCCTGCTGGTAGCCGTGGCCAACCATGGTGGCGGACCATTCTCAAAAACCAAACAGCCGCGACAACAGTGATGGTTAGTTCAAGAAGTGTTGTTGGGATACCAAAGAGCTCAATCCGGACGAGATACGTTGGGAGTAAAAAAACAATTAAAGCCAGCGCCCTTTTAGGTGCTCGGTACGTGAGCAAAGCAAAACTAAGTAAGTAAGCGCTTATTAAAATCGTAGAATCCATGATTTTATTATACCGCAAAACTAAATTCCCGGGTTGCAATGTGACTACCGGAAAAGTCTACTACCGTCACTTTTGAAACGTGGTCCGTGCATCAAAAAATAATTGACGAACCAGTGGACTAGAAACAAATAACACAAGGGTGTAGACAAGTACGGCAAACGGAATAACTAACCATAGAACAAAACTACTGGCGTAAATTAGCCACGCAACCATGACAGCGGTAGCCAACATTGCGGGCAGTATACTAGCGAGTCGGAACCGAATACCCACTGACACGAGATACCCAAACAGCAAAACGGCAATCAGCAGCTCCACTGCCACGGTCATGCTTGCCGCACCCAATGCCCCAAAACGAGGAATTGCGATGACATACCCGAACAAGCTTACTGCGGCAGCGACCGCATACGCCCAAAGCACTTTGCGCTGCTGGCCAATTGCAACAATGAGATGCCCGAAGTAGGTACCAATAAATATTATGCCCGTCGCAATGCCAAGTAACTGTAGAACTGGTGTACCAAGCGCCACGAACTCTTGTCCAAAGTAGACGGTGAACCGTGGAGCTGTCATTACGACACCCACCGCGATGGGAAAAGCAAAATAACACACGGCTGCAAATCCGTTTTGCGTGATGCGTCGGAAACGATCTTTGTCTTCTGTGAGCCACGCTGCCGTTAGTACTGGAAGTAGCAGACCAACAAACATGGTGGGGAACGTAATGAGCACTTCTAAGACCCGATACATTGCTCCGTACACACCAACTTCTGCTTCGTCGCGCACGAAAGAAAGTATAAGGGTGTCGGCTTTTAGATAGACAAGGTTTAAAACAACGCCAAGCGCAATCGGCCATGAGCGCTGCCAAATGAGGCGCCATAATTCACTGTCATACGCGAAACGCAAACGAACGAATGGCCGTGCCAACCAAGCCGCAACCGCTACGTTAACTATGCTTGAAACAGTAACTGCTAAGGCAATAAAAAGTATCCCGCGCCCGGTGGCTATAGCCGCAACAACGGCGAGTAGAAGCACCAATCGGGAAAGTACCTCGGCAATAGTCGCTCGCCAAATGGTAAGTGTTTGCTGAAACAGACCAGTAAACACCTGGAGCACTGCGACGCAGACAAACGACAGTACCAATACAACCACACCTTGTTTCACAAGCAAGCTGTATGGAAATAGCCAAACAAGCAGTGGGGCAAGAGCAAGAGCGAATAAGGCGGTGACAGCACGGAATGCCAATACATTAGAAAATACTTTTTGCCGGTCGGTGGTAAATTCTGCAAATAGCTGGCTACTGACGAGTACCAATCCTAAATCAATCGCTACTGCAAAGAACTGCAGGTACGTTGTCATGATGGTATACGTCCCATAACCACCGGCACCAAGGTAGTTGGTCAGTAAAAGTACTACCCCCCAACCAAGCGCGATGCTGAGTATTTTACCGACGGACTGAATTATTGTATTTGTCGCTAGGCGCCCGGAAAGTGACATATTGACACGTTGGCAAGGCTATGCTAAAGTTTTCTGTTTTGAGTTCGAGGAACTGCATCCACGACAAGCGTGGGGTCTTCGGGCGGAGGCAATCTTGGTGCTTGCACTCAGATTTTCCCCACTTCGGGCCTCTTGGATGCAGTTCCCCGGTCGCAAAACAAACAAGCTCGCACTAGTGTGCGAGCTTGTTTTCTTATTCGTCGGCGTTCAAAATTTCATTGAGTAATTCTCTTGTCTGGTCACGTCGGTCATCCGTGGCCGCACCGTCAACCGCTACGACTAACTGCAATACGCTGCCTTCGGCCGCTTCGTCCGGGAGCTCGGCACTTGGCCAATAAATTTCTTGACCATCGCTTGTCCTGAGAATTGCATCGTCTCCTTCAAACCGATCAATAGTTGCTTCCATATGTATGTTAGGTTACAACGCGCACGGTAACCGCGGTTGGTTCACTGCGCGTAAGAGTAATTGTTAATACACCGTCTTGCATTGTAGCGGTAGCGCTGTCTGCTTGTACTGACACCGGAAGGACAACGGAACGTGAGAATGCCCCCCAATAACATTCCTGCACCATATACTGCTTAACTTCTTGGCTGTACTTTTCATGACGTTCACCACGAACAGTTAGAAGATCGTTGTGCAGCGCGATAACGATATCTTCTGGTCGAACACCAGCAATGGCGCTCTGAACAACCACCTGACTATCGGTCACATAAACATCTAGCGCAAGAGCACCCTCAGATGTGGCTGATTGAAATGCTTCGTCACTTCGCGCAATCGGAGGCGTGAACACTGCTTCGGCACGATCACTCACCGGTACAGAATGCACCGGGGTTCGTTTCGATTTTTTAAAAAGCCATGCCATAGTATGAACGCCGTTCAGTATACTGAGGTCTGCTGTCTGTAGCAAGTTACTTGGGATTAACTGCCTCCGCGCTTCTGAGCGACGGAACAAAATGCACCCACAGTAAGCCGGGGGCAATGGGTACGGCATTCCCATCTTTGTCGAAGTATTGCAGCGGCCCGTCAGCATTCACCTTGCTCCACGAAATTGAATATTGCTGACCATTCCGGAGTAGTAGCGCTTTGCCACTACCCGTAACTCGCACGGTAACCGCATCGGGCACCCCAGGGCGAGGTGCTGGCAAAACGTCTGTTTCAAGTAGTAGGACCGTAGCGGCACGAATAGTTTCATGCGTGGTTCTGTCGATTGCTTCTACGCCACCAATGAACCGTTCATAGCCCTGATTGCCTTCATTCCACTTCCACACGGTTTGGTATGTCAGGAGTGACGACGGTGAAACGCGCACCTGCGAAGCAGCCACACCACCACCAGGCGCATTGTCGTGCGCCGCCATTGCCGTAACACCCGGCCATACTAACCAGTCGTTCGAGGCGGCCAAAAGGTCTAACTGAAAAATACTAGAAAACAAATTGTGAGGAGCGGGACTGCTTGATTGCCTTGCGTAGTACTTACCATTACGAAACTCGTCTGCATCGAGCAATCCGGTATTTTGTTTTAATCGCTGAAGCGCCAACGGACTGCCACCCGAATGCACATAGAGAGCATGAAAGCCTTGAACAATTGGCAGGACATACTCTCGAGCAGAACGTACCGGACCAATAACCACATTCTCATCTGTTTGCCACAGTGCTAACAACCTCGTAAGCCCACCTTCAACTGGAAATTCAAACACAACGGCAGCTTTACTTAACCCTGCGGCCGGTCGAGCCGCAACACTATTATCGATCATGGCGGCAATGGGTAGTTTTGTGGCAACGGTGAGTGAAACCGGAGAACCGTTTAATAATGACGGCGTCGTTGTTACTGCTGGTGCTACTACTGGCACGACAGGTGCGGGTTGTGGTGATTGTAAAATAAAAAAGTATACGAGCAACGCATTCGTGATTACCAAAAGCCACAATGTGACGAGCCAACTATGTCGCCGCAGTAGGCCGCGCAAAATAACCCACGAGCGCAAAACCTTCGTACGAACCTGATTCAACATACCTACACAATGAGCGGCAGTGACTCTAGAGGAAAGTGTTCATCGGTTATAACGCTCTCTATTCGATACGCACCGTGGGTTGGTGCTTCGATGTAGCCGCTCCACGCCATCTTGGCGAGACCACCACTTGCCACCCAGTCAAAGAGCCACTCGCCAACATACTTTGGGTTATGCTGCGGCACACCACCTCCAACCGTTTGCAGCCAACGCGCGTTAAACTCTTCCTGAGATCCAAGCGGGGGAGCAATAATTATTGGTAATCCTGCGCCAGCATAGAAAGATTGTTCTGATGGTTTCGTCCACAAAACATCCGTCGTCGCTAGTCGCTTTGTGTAATCACGGAAGTAGTCGTGACGACTTTTTGTGTAGTAAACATGTACGCTACTGCCAAGATATTTCGTTAGGCGCAGATCGCTGACTGCTTTCTTGTAGAGGTCGCGAACACCGCGATGCGTGCCGGCTTCAAGGTTAAACGTAATCTCGTTTCTGGCAATACGAACACGGAGCGACTGCAGTGCCTCAACGCCAATTTTTGCTTGCGCTCCGGCACCACCAACAGCGAAAGTAACAGTGAGCGACCGTGGTTGCGGTCGACTATGCCAATCGCGACCAAAGTGCTGGTGCAACGTTCGGTCGTACTGCTTTCTGAAAATACCATTTGGGTCAAGATTATTGAGTCGTCGCGAAATTTGACGCCGGAGCTGTGCTGGGTCTGGCCCGTCAACTAATTCTTTTGGTAGGGGGAAACCAGTCAAGAAAATGTTCTCCTCGGGCACCCCATAGAGCTTCAACCGTTCTACCACTCTGCCGGTCGGGGCAAAATATTTAATGCGGCTTTGCTTTGGGTCAAGCGCTGCCCACGCTCTGCTAATATCGGCGTCAGTTACCACGCAATATATTTCCCCGGGGTAGCCATAATATTCAGCGGCAAACGCCGGAAGAAAAAAGGTTGTAACGAGTGGTAAATTTTTTCGTCGGAGACGATCAATCAGGTCGCGCATGAACTCATGCTTCTCCATCATTCGATACAGTTCACGAACTTGGAGGGTGGGGCGAGATAAATCACGACGTGGATAGAACGGCTGAATCTCTTGCAGCTTATCGTACGTTTCAAAAATGAACTGCCCCACAAGCGGCACGGTGCTGAGGCGTGAAATAGCCTCATAAAATTTTCTTCCTTGCTGCCAAAGCTGTAAATCCTTAGCTGGAATACCATCGTAATTATTCGCCGTTACAATGTCGCCTGACGCAATGTGCCGTAAACCAAAAGCGGCGCGCTCGTGACCATATCCCATGTCGACCGATACAACCCACGCTTTCTGTTTTACTATACTGTTTTGTTTCATAGTACTTTCTTTATATTGTGCACTGCTAAAAATTACTCACGAACTGTTTTGGTAGCTGTTACTACTGATGGAGCCAATTAACTGCTTCTTGTTCAGAGTCAAAAAAACCAACCTTGGAGCTTTTTGCAAAACGAACGGCAAATTCAACGAACACTCTTTGCGTCTCATTAAGGAACCCAAAAAAGGCTACCTTTGTAAGTTGCGGATGCTCCAGGGCGGGAACGTACGCCTTGAGGGTCGCTGGGTCAGCCGAATTACTGGCGCTCGACAAATCAACCAGTGCTGAAAACTGTTCACCCGGATGGTCTGAAAATGTTTTTAAGACAACACCAGTCAATGTCTCCGCCTTAGCGGCGTCATCTTCTGCGTAAACAGTAACGCGCAGCTGATTGTTTGGTTCAATGGCAAGTGTATGTGCGGGCATAGAGCAAGTGTACGTCGAGCATCACCCGTGGGCAAGAAGTGCCTTACCTTGACCGATAGCAATCCACATCGTAGTATGTTGTGTTCGGCCAAAAAGGGTTGGACAAAAAACTCACAAGGGGTTCAAGAGTAATGTTGTTTTTGTTTGACGTCCATCTAAGCGAATACCTCCCAGTGGTGGAGGCAGTCAAGAAAGAGCTCGGCTCCGAGTTGGTAGCAACCGATTCGGCTGTCGAGGCGGAAAAACTGATCGAAGGACTCACGACTGCACCGAGTGTGGCAATCGTCACCCCTGGTGATGCACACTGCGAAGAAGGGCGCAGGGTAGCAACGCAGCTCCGGGCAAAGTTCCCGGACACGAAGATAGTCCTTTGGTCCACCCAGACCTACCGGGGACCGTGGGACGAAGAGGTCCAGCGGCATTGGGCGTTGGAGGACAACACCACACCGCTTATTCAGGCCATCAAGGCCTGACCAAAACCTGGTTCGCGAACTACGCCGGCCGTTTCTCCCCAAACTTGGGTTGAGGAACGGCCGGCGAAATCATTTTTAATAATCACGCCTGGGTTGACAAATCTATAAAAACTTGTACGATACAGAGTTCTTTTCTCAATTTTGGGAACTGAATCACTTTGCAAATTAGAAGTTGTTGCAAGAGTGGGTAAGGTAACTTCGCTTTGAAAATTGACTTAGAGGTGAGCAGATGAGCGACCAGATCAGCACAACCACCAACCCCGTCGGCAGCTGCGTGCACTGCAGCAAGCCAGCGACGGGTGGGAACTGGGAGAAATACTTCCGTGTGCCCTCAATGATCGAGATCGAGAACTTTCTCGAGGCGCAAGGAATGCCCCGGATCGTTCAGGAGGAGCACCTGTTCATGGTGCTCGTTTGCTCGGTCTGCCGACCCGAACTCGAAGCGGCGGGCATGGCCTTCCACCAGGTCTGCTCCGCGCGCAGGCTGATCAAAGAGGACGAGGTCAGGCGGGCGGAACAGGTGAAGCGCGAGGCCGAAGCCAAGGTGAAGCGCGAAGCCCGCGAGGCCGAAGCCAAGGTGAAGCGCGAAGCCCGCGAGGCCGAAGCCAAGGTGAAGCGCGAACGGGCTGCGGCGACTGCTGCCCTCTTCGGCCACAAGCCCGATGAGCAGCGTCAGCGTCCGCACCGCACGGAAGTGATCGGACGCATCGAGCCGACCACCAGGCCGGTTGAACTGCCCCGCCATGTCCGAGGCAATGGCCAGTTCCGGAACTCCCCGTTCGCCGACATGGGACAGCCGCCCCGCAACGAGGAGCGAACCCACCCCAAGAGCGGAAAAAGGAACCGCGGCCACCGCTCCTGACCACAACCGCTCACATGCCGCCTGCTCTCGACTTAAAGGAAGAGAGCAGGCGGCGGGACAAGTAAGAAGGAATGAAGCGATGAAAGAAGACGACGTGAAGAAGAGTCTGCGGAGCTTCCTGGACGAGTCGTGCTCACCTGGAGCACAGCCCGTTCAGGAGGTCGTCGCATTGGTGTTTTGGCGGGAACACTACTGGTTCCCGCGACTGAGAGCAACGTTCGTGCGAAGAACGAACAAACACGGACTGTTGGTCGCCAACAGACACGTGATGGAGGCACGCAAGAACACGGCGCAGGCGAGCGCAGAGCTCGAGACCTGCGACGCCACCAGTCAGACGGTGTTCCTGGCCTCTATGGGCCATGCTCGCGAACATCGCTGCCAGTTGGCGAGCGACCTCATCGTCGCTGCGCTCAAGCGCTGCGGCTACATCAGCTGACGTGCCCAAGTCGCCACCCTGGCGACTACGGCCGAACAATTCCGAAAGGGCCCACACATCGTCAAGATGTTGTTCGGGCCCTTTCTTCGTTTTGAAAATTTTAAAACGACCAACTGACCAACGTTAGACAATTGACTGATGAGTATAATGCTGCTAATTTGCGGCCACGAACGAACGTTCAAAACTCGCAAGGAGCAAACCCCGACCATGACGAATTGTTTTCGAATGATGGCAACAGGCATTCTACTTGAAGGCATTCCGGTTATCGGCAACGGAAAGCGCTGCGTACAGCTTGGCGACAGGGAGGACGTCCGTGTGATTCCATTTCATGCGCAACCACCCTTGGTGCGCGATGAGCTTCTTCGTGAAGCTGCACCGGATAAAACCAACCCCAAGCGTCCGCTGCTGCGTAGCAAGGGGCGGTGGGGTGGTGTGCTCATCATGGTAACGACTCGTATACTCCGCTTCCCGGAGACGACGAGCACCCACCTGCCGTGCATCATGAATGCGTGGGCGGGTATCGAACAGGCCGAATACCCTTTCGCGCAATCGGGCACACGATACTTGCTGGTCGCTATTGAGGATGGCGAGATATGTTTCGCTTGCGACACAACGAAGCGCTACGTACAGCTTTTTTGCAATAACGGCCGCATCGAAATATCAGCCGCCGACCCACAAAAACTGGCCGGATGTCTGGTGGAACGAGCCAGACGAAGAGGCAATGCACACGCAGGTCTCACATGGACCCTGCGCACGCTCGAGAACCTGGGCTACGGGAATCTATGGCCAGATGATCTCCGGAAACGACTCGCCGCAATGGACACCTGTCGATACTAAAGATAAGCGCAACTGCGCTAAGGAGGAACGAGTGGCAAAGGGAAGGAAATAGGAAAGAGGCGCGGTGCCAAAACCCACCAAACCTTCTTCAACGGAGGAGCTGGCAGACCAAGTAAGAACGTTCCTCGACACGGCGACCCCGAAGGAACGCGAAATCTTTGCCGTACGCTTCGGCATCGGTACGCCAGACGGGAAATCTTTCCCGAAGACCAATGCGAAAATCGCCGCAATCGTGAAACGCGCGATGGCGGCCCTCCATAATAAGACCTAGCGGTCTTAGTCTCCGGCCAGAAGGCCCCCGCATTGCTTTAAACACAGCAGCGCCGGGGCCTTCGAACTTTTTGAATTGCTTCTAGCTACTCGTTACTGGTGCGCCTACTGAGTAATTTACAAAAAAGGCTTCTGGTAAATCATCTACCTGTTTTGACCAGTTCGCGCCGTACATACTGACTGCAATGTCGGGTGACGTTACGTGCCGTAAGACTCCACCGAGCTGCACCACATAGACGTGTGGGTCTGTTGGCACCTTCACCATTCGCACTCCTGGGCGTGAGGTTACATTCCCACCAAGCGGGATGTTGGCAAGGTCTGTGTCAGTAATTTTTACAACACCTGTAAAGTCTGGGTACCAGCTGATGTAAGTTTTTTGATTTGGAAAAACATACCGCTTGTTGTCCGCACCACAGTAGTAGACGGCGCTCAGTGAACCCTTGATGAGTGTGTTCGACTCGCAAACTGTGTTGAAGTTCGCGACCAACTGCTTATCGTCATTTATGGTTGGCGCACTTTGTGTAGCTTTGGCGGGATCAAATTTTGTAACGCTATCTGCAACAACGAGGCTTGGGTAAGGATTTATAGGAGAGTGGTCTGGTAAACGTATTTCAAAATGAAGATGCGACCCAATGTTTTCGGCATTACCGCTATCACCAACCCAACCAATATGTTGCCCAGCCACCACCGGTGACCCACGCTCAATTCCCGGTGCATAGGCATACGGCGGGCCACCTAAACCGTCATCGGTGCCAGGCGTGTCGTTATTAATGTGAAGGTAATGATACGAGTATCCGTCATTTCCCCGAATGATAATAGTAAATCCGTACGACGGCTCTTCTTGGGGCAATGAGCTAACATAGCCGCCTACGGCGGAAACAACTGGTGTCATTTTTGCAGCAGTAATATCTATACCCTCGTGCACGCGCCCACCAGAGCGAGGGTCACCATAGTCATCACTAAAACTGTGCGCACCATTCACTGGGAACGTAATGGTACGAAGTTCCTGCGTCTCAGCAAGACTGACTGCGGGAAGCAATAGTGAAAAGACTGAGATTATAGTGACAATTTTCAACATAAGCTCTGCATTGTTATATATCTGCTGCTACAAGTAGCACTTCAGGGCTAGGCAGTAGCCTAGCATGGATTAACCACCAACAGCATCGTGGTAACCAGCGTATGAGATGCGACTGAAAGGGAAGTGATTACATGGTTAAGGTAACTTTTGATACGTCATTAACTTTAAAAACAGGTTAATCTTCTTGATCATCGTTCTTTTTAATTGGGGCTATTGACAGTTTTATTTATAAAGCTAAGGTGTGGGCACAAACCAAGGAGGTGGCACAACAATGCCAACGCAAAGGTTCAACAACTACCAACGAGGGGCCAATCGCCCCCTGAACGGTGAACGGTTCGGTGACAGTCGCCTTGAGTGGGTACTCGGTTGCAGCGGTACGCACCACGCCCGACTCACTGAACGAGTCGAAGTCGTGAACGACGAGGGGGTACCGTTCGTTCAACACAGCCGAACGCAGAAGGACATCAAGGTCACAACAAAGGGCCCCTGCGATGGTTCTTGTACCGGCCGGCAGGGAGGGGGCCACTTCTTCGCCGAAGTCGACTCAGTTGGCGACAGCTAACTGCTCGCACAACCCAAGACACATTTGGGTGTAGGGAGCCAACACAGAGAATCATGAAGAGGGAACATGTGTCGTTCCCTCTTCATCTTTTTTAAAAAGTTTTGGAAACAAAAACACTCCCGTTGCACGGGGGATGTGTATTGATTTTTAGCCTTAGAGGGGCCACCAAGGGACGTGATACCCTACAACGGGTTATAAAATAAACCGACTCAAAGCCCCTAAATCCAACCCAGTTTGGGTCAGCAACATGCTTTGCCAGTGTCTAGCCTGATGGAAAGCTGTATACTTATAACAATATTAATGATTAGAATTTTATGAATAATAAAGTGGTCTCAATTGTCGTCGCCGTTTTGGTAACCCTTGGTCTTGCTTCAGGCGTCTATTTTATGGTGGGTAGTCCCTCCAAAACCGAGCTACAGGTTGACCAAGCAATTCAAATTGATACTCAAGAACAAGCCGAAACGGATTCAGCAAATGTGACTGAGCCATCAAAGTCCACCTCTCTAAAAATCCTACTAGCCTCAGGCCAACCTCAGCGCTGTCAGTTTATAGATTCCACTGATCCTTTTAAAACACAGGGCACCGTGTTTATAAATGGTGGAAAAGTAAGAGGAGACTTAATGTCCACAAGAGATTCCAAAATAATGAAATTTCATATGATTGGCGATATGGAAACAAATTACGTTTGGGTTGAAGGGATGACAACCGGTGCTAAATCTACAGTAAAAAGTTCTTCCGCAGTTCCCGGCGATGATAAATGGCAAGGAATTGATAATGACAAAGAAGCCGACTACCGTTGCGATCCCTGGATAGTAGATAGCTCCTTATTTGTTTTACCGACAAACATAGAATTTATTGACATGTCACGGCCGATCATAGATCAAGGACCAATCGGTTTGCCTAACAATAACTAGCCGAGGAGTCTCGTCCTGAACAGCCCCAAATACTTGCGCACGTTCGCACCTCTCGGCGCTCGACTGCGCTTTGACTGTTTCGTCCTTGCTCGTTCGAATTTTCTGCTTATTAAATAAAAAATACCTGGCGCTATGTCAGGTATTTTTTATTAGCCCTAGAAGGAAATAGTGAAGATTGGCACTCCGGAAGAGGACAGAACTATATTGACCGTCTATTAGACCAAGAGTAAGGTGGCCGCACAACTGCAGAAGGAGGAACTGCTTTATGCTCATTAGAATTGAATACTTAGGACAGTTCGTTGGTTGGCGCATTGATTGCGACGGTTGCGGCGTCAAGGACGAACACGACCGCGGCCCGGAAGGTCAGATTCTCCTCGCACACAACGAGGAGAGGGAAGCCTACGATTCGGCCTCATGCACGGAGTGCGACAACAGCCCATGGATTCTCCGCGTCGGTGACGACGACCTCTGTGAGTCGTGTCGCAACGAGGGTCCGCTGACAGCCGATCAACGGCGCATCTACGGCCACCTCCTCGATGCCGCCGTCGCCCACGAAGCCGACATACCAGTCAATGATCTACTCACTACCAGGTTAGCTGACACAACCCCTGCCATCGACGCTCTCCTAGCAAACGTGCTCGGAGCAACAAAATTGGAACCTCCCCAGGACGCCATGAAAATCAAGATACAACTCTTGGGGTCACCTCCTACTGTTGCGTGGGTACTCAGAAATGCCGCGCGCGGGCTTAAGGTGAGCTAGTGTCCTGAAAACGAAGGACCACAGGAGGAGCCAATGAATAATAAGCGAGGAGATATAACCAAGCTACTAAGGAAACTGCGTGTAGCTGTCAAGGTAATCGAAGATTTTGACCTTCGTGCATTGCGGCGGGAACTGAAAGAAACACAAACAGAGATGGCTCAGATGCTCGGTGTTTCTCTGCGGACATACAGTACGTGGGAGAGGAAGGAGTCGAACACACCACTTCGAACGCTGAAATATCTCTGCACCCCAAGCAAGAAGACGACCGCCAAACGCAAGCGATGAAAACAAGATAGGAACCGCCGAACGAAGAAGACCCGTGTGCATTGCAACTGCAGTGCCCGGGTCTTCGTTCTTTTTGAAAAGGTTTTAAAAATAAAAACAATCCCGTTGCACGGGATGTTTTGATTTTTGTTAGTAGAGTACTATCCTTTGGGTAAGGAGGATACCGTGAACACCATCGAAGACTTGATTGGAATGATCTTTACCGCGGCCGCTGAAGAGGGGTGGCAACCAAATGGGGATACCTTGATGATAGTTGATCCTATCATCTATCGCCTGAAGCTCGTCGTCAAACCAGATGGCACCATGGTTTGGGAAGACGACTAGACCGCCGCCCATGCCCACCACTGAAGTCCGTCGGGCGCACAGCAAAAGATAGCTGTCGCGCTCGATGGGCTTCTTCATTTTCAAAAGTCAGCCCACCCTTTCAGGTTAGATTTTTTTAGCCTCACTCCCGCAGGGATCGTTCACAAAAAAACGTGCTTATCCATGTTTTTCATTGCGCAACTTGTCCTCGTGTAAGCATACAGAATCAGAGATTAATCAAATACTCAATTCTCTAATTCCACCCCTAAATAAGTTCAATTGCCACTTGTTTGAAAATATGAACTATGTTGCTGAAATCTTGCTCTGATTCAATCCCTGCAGCTATTCTGACGGTTCTTTTGTCCATACCATAGTTTGAAAGCCATGTTTTTTCATGCCCAAAACTTGAACCTAAACCAACGCTTTCACCGGCGAGATCTTTAACTCTTTGTATAAACTGCTCTCCGGTAATTTTTTCTGGCACTGTTACATAAAATAAGGTAACGGCTCCCTCTGGTGCCAATTCCTGCACAAGCTCATTTTGTTTGTGCGTGGGTAAGTTTGGGTGGGAAACCTCAAGGCCTGTTATTCCACTTAACGCTTCAGCAAGTTGCAGTGCATTCCGTGCATGATTTTTCATTTTTCCGGCCATCGTTTCTGAAATACTATCTGGAATTTTTCTTTCATCAGTCGGCTGTAAATATGTTCCTAGTTCGATTCTCCTTGTCTTAATTGCCCTCGTTTTCTCGTCATTATCAGAATATGCAACCCCTAAGGTTATTTCATTTGCCCCCTCCTGGTAGTGCTTCGTTCCGCTTTCAACAATAACCTTCTCAACATTAAACTTTTTTAGAACTTGTAATGGATTTATTAATACTGGTGACGGCAACGTATTGTCAATAATTACAGATAATTTTTCGCGACTATCTCCAGTCACTCGCTTCACCATCCGCTCAAGTTCGCGTACCACTTCTTCGCGAGCAAGCTCGGTATCCTGCTCAATGCACCTTACGGCTTTACGAAATACAAAAGGATTCTGACCGACTCGGTATTCCTCTATCGAAGCCAAAATGATGGCCTGCGTTTCTGCTGATAGCCCAGTAAGATTTTTTCTCTTCTCACAAAACTTGGTCAATATTTTTTCTGACGTTCTATTTTCTTGATAATCCAGATTTGTCGTTTGCACAATTTCCCCGACCCCCTCGAGATCGGTTACTTCCATACCTTTAGAATTTGCAACTGTTTCAACCACTATCAGTCGAGGTTTTTCTCTCTCAACAAGTTCCCGCAAAGCTGCAAGATCGGTGGAGTCAAAAATAACTACCCGTATCCCTAGACCTTCTAACGACTGAATGTCTTTTTTTGTGGTGTCATAAATAGCATCAGCACAAAATACTACATCGCCAACCTTCAAACCTTCTGCCGCAATGGCTGAGTGCATCGCAGCTGCTCCAGAATTAAAAAGGGCAACATCAGATGCCCCCTCAATCATTTTAGTTAACTCCGCCTCTCTTTCTTGAAGCTCTTTATAATTATAGCGGGCGTAACCAACCTCGTTAATTTCTTCATTAAATTGTCCCATGGTCTCGAATTCTGCAGCAATCTTCGGTTGTTTAAACGAACTCTCCGGCATACTACTTCGTCAATTTAATAACCGGCATATTCCGAGTAAACTCATGCGATGTAAACAACCACTCGATTTTTTTAAAACCGGCGGCTTCAATTTCTTTTTGAATTTCCTCTTTTGTTACGTAACTACGAAACTTTGTACCTGCAGCCATTGAAATTAGTGGTTGGATGTCCGTATAATCTTCGTCGCTAATTTTCCCCTGCTCATGAATTTTTTTTATGACCTCACGAGCTTTAGGATAATCTAGATACCCTTGTTTATCAGCACAATAAATATAAAGAGGAACCTCCAAATAACTGAACAGTCGATACGGTCTACTGGAAACTAACCCCCATTTACTTACCACTTCTATCAACTCGCCATTGTTCTCGGGGAATAACACGTTACCTCGACAGAAAAAAACACCGCCAACTTTCAAAGAATCATACATTTTTTGAAACAGTAGCCGAACCTGATCTCCCCGTATGACGTTGAAAGGACGATGCCCTAATATATAGTCAAAATAATTCTGATAGTTTATCTGAAGCCAGTCTGCTTCAATAAAATGTTCTTGTTCAAATTTTTCCTCAGCATAGGAAGTCAGCGCATCGAAATTCTCTTTCGCAAAATCAACAACATAAGGATGGGTACCAAGTTTTTTGCATAGCGACCTATATTCTATAGTGGAACCAAGTATCATTACGTTGATATCCGACGGTGGTACACCAGAAGCTAGTATTTCTTTCTTTTCTATTTCCAACTCCTCGTCGTCTGGTCGAGCTGGTATTGGATATTTGTCCCACAGCTCGGCATAGCTCCAGCTCGCCTTTGTTTCATCAATTTCTCTACTTTTTAGCATATACACTAACTTAATACTTATGACTTAATTATACCTTAGTTCTGACAGTGTCCCCACTCCCACAGGAATCGTTCACACGAAAGCGTGCTCACTCCCTTTGGTCGTTGTGCTGCTTGTATTTACGGGGCGAATCTCACCACGGTTCAATTTCTCAGAATGGGAGGAAGAAATAAAAGCCCCTAATAGGGCCATATTAATAGGTTTACAAAGAACGGTTTAGGAGTTTACAAAAGAGGAGAGACCCGCACCATATCACTGGTGTTCCGGGTCTCTTCTTCTTTTTGAAAAGGTTTTGGAAACAAAAACAATCCCGTTGGACGGGATGTTTTGATTTTTAGCCCAAGTGGGTGCGCATTGGAACTCTATTGTTTTGGAGCTGAGAGAATGGTTGAGGTTTGGGGAGGAGATGAAAGCCTTAGATTTTCAAAAGGAAGTGGTGCAAATTGGTACTCCGTAGCGGGAGTGGAACTAGGTCCTGTAAGGTGGAAAACTTTCTTGGCTTTAGTAAGGGAAGTATATTTTTCAATTACTGAAATTCCGCAATTATATAACCATGCCCCTTAAAACAGAATTAGCTATCCTACTAATATTCCAACAATCAAACCAACCACAAGCGCTACTCCACCAATCACTAACATTTTTAGCCCTGACTTTATTAATGGTTGTTTAGTGGACTTAGTAGCCGCTGCTCCTAAACCAAATAGTCCAATCAATGTTAAAACTATAGAGACTGGTATGGCTTGCTTGATCGGTAAAAACAAATATGAAAATAGTGGCAACATTCCACCTATGATATAAGAACCAAACATGTAAAACCCGCCTTTGAGTGAAATAGAAGGACGGGAAGGAAATACTTCCAGTTCCCTTAGAGCCATTTCTTTCAACATGAGTTCAGGGTTTTGCGAAGCCGCCTCTGACATCTCCACTGCCAATTTTTCCGGCCAGCCGTCTTTAGCATACATCTCCCTTAATTCTTCTTTTTCTTCTATTGGATAATTTGTAATTTCGCTTTTCTCCTCTGCTAATTTCCTGGCAGAAACCTCTTCTTCAGACTGGTTGGATAAATACGAACCTATGCCCATAGAAACAGATTCAACAGCAATAATAACTAACCCTGCTAGCAGTACCGTAGAATGGTTTCCACTACCTACCGCAATACCGGTGACAGAACCTAAAGTAGACACCATACCATCTTCCATCCCAAAGACAATTTCCTTGATTACATTCTCAAGTTGTGAAGTTTGATGTTGAATTTTATATGTTTTTTGTAAATCCATAAAAGTCAAAAACGAAGCGGATTTTTTTTCTTAAGTACTCAATAACAAATAAAAACTTAACTATTTTAATTATGCGCTTATTTACAAATTGTTTCCACAGAATAATTTGTTATCCCGCCTTTGGCGCGATCTGCGACCGAGGGAATTTGCAACCGGGAACCCCAGTAGAAGTCCTCAGATGCATTCGGACTCTACGGGGCGCGGTCGGACCCGAGTCCAGCTTCTTGCATCCGATAGTATAACCAAAAGAAAAAACCTGGCGCACAGCCAGATTTTTTCTTTTAGCCCCATCCTTCGTCGCTAAGCTTCTCAGGACAAGCGGGGAATTCCGACGCCCTTCGTCGCCAGCAGTGCGACTCAGTGCTCTGTCCTGGGCAGCGCTTGATGCTTCGCCTGCTCACATCCATCGGCGCTCGCGGTATTCGTGATTTCTTCCGAAATCACTCAGCGCTCGCTGCTGCCCGTTCGATTCCCACGCGGGGAAGCACATACCAAAAAAGCACCCCTCACAAGGAGAGATGCTTTTTTGGTAGCCCTAGTGGGTGCGCATTGGAACTCTATTGTTCTGGAGCTTAGAGAATGGTTGCGGTTTGGGGAAGATATGGAAAAGGATGCTTTGGCCAAGGAAATGACCTTGGCGGCATAGTCCCTCATGGGAGTAGAACACCACTATTCAGCAGGTGGAGCACTAGGTGATATATCTACCTCTTTATCGGACAGTGCTTTTTCGAATACACCGATAGCTTCATAAACGGCATCTAGCGTAACTATTTTTGACAGGCCTAGATGGCCTTCCACTAACTCAAGTATTTTATTCTCGGTCATAGCCGCTTCACTGTGCTTTGTTTGCCAGTAATAATGTGTGGCTATACCTATTAGGTAGGCACGATTTATTGATTTTGTCCCTTGGATAGAAACAACTTGTGGTTTGCAAAAAACTGGTCCGCCGCTATTACCCGGGAAAACTGGGGCATCAAGGTATAAGATTGAGTTTTTGGCAAGCTCGGGGTCTCGTCTCGCTATAATGCCCGATCTACAGATAGCGTAGTTTTTGTTTTCACCGCGCATTCCAAGTGGAAATCCAAGAAAAAAAATTTCATCACCAACAGATAAGCCCACCTCATCAAATTGCTCAGGACGGAGTCCTGTTTCAGTGTCGAGGATACTGACAAAATCAATTTCATTTTCTTCAAGAGTTTCTTTGTCGAGTGGAATTACAGCAACATCTTTACCTGATTCAGGACAAAAAAAGCTCCTTAGACCTGGTGCGCGATGAGTCGGAATGGAAAATTTCTGTGCAATCGCTTCGCCGTTTTTATCAAATCTTAGGTACAATTTTTCAAACCCATCACGCTCAATATCAATTAGAACATGCGCGGCCGTTACTAAGAATAATTGACCAGAATAACGTTCGCCCTCTTTATTATATACTCTGAATAATAAAAATCCCGTGCCGCGGCATTTCGCCTCTTGGCCCTCGATAACTTCAATTGAAACGACTGATTTCAAAAAGGCTGGTGGAAGCAAGGCCATATCAAATTCTATCGTTTTATTAGTGTAGGGCTAACTCAAGAGACCAAACAACATCTTTCCAACTATAAAAACCACAATCAAACCCACTCAATTAGCTTGTCTTTAGAAGTAACAAAAGGCACAGAACATTCTACTAGCCAAAAGGAGGAAGTACTACTCTGTTTTCAATTTTTTTCACCCACTGATCAGCCAGCATTTTTATCCTAAGTACCTCTTGATTCAAGACAGCTAAATCAAAGTCTTCGTTTACAAAAGTGAAGTGCATCGTTCTAGGGTCATAGTGACTAACAAAAACTATATTATTTATTTGAAACGCTAATCGGGAACCAATATTATATGTCCCGATATTAGTATCGGGACCATATTTGCCAATCCAGCCCTTTAGCCGCTCATCATAATGTTCCAGATGATTACGGAATTTTCGTTTATGGATTAGAGATTTTTTATCGACTCCCAACACTACTCCAATTGAGAAGACATCCTTCTGGACAAAAAAACGATGCCACCACCTTGAAAGGATATTGTTCCGTTGTTCTGTTGCTTTCAGCATTTTTGAAACCATTGCACAGTGGGACAAAAAGGAATGAATGGCAATAAAAATTATGTCATTACTAGCCTGGTGCGGCTTTTGCAAATACGAATACATGATCCCCGCAAATTTTGCTTGTGTTGAAATCTCCCTTATAGACATCTCTATCCAAAGATCTTTGGAAGTTTTTTTTATCATACCAAAATATCACCGTAACATTTTTTGATTTATATAGTGCAATAAAGAACGCGCACTATTTATAACAAGCATAGCTTCCGCCTCTGCGAGCAAGCTATTGTTGGGGTGAGCGAGACTGGATTGATTGCGAAACGTATTCATTGCATCAAGTATTGATGCGAAAGATTTCAAAACTCGATCCACGTCATGTGATCGTGTAACTTCAGAAGTAAAAGCTGGATGCTTTGTTCTCAATATTTTGAAAAATTCCGTAATACTCTTGTTATCCGTTTCCGCTACTCCCATTTCTTCACATAAATTTTTCATGTAGCCATGCAATGCTGTGTGGGCCCTATCCATGGCGCTGATCGGACCATTTGTGGCCAAGAGATTCTCGGCATCAAGCAGTGCACGATCAACAACAGCCGTCGTATTATGAGGTTTTGGTGTTGAAACTGGTGCAGGAACATCAACTAATTCTGGATAAATACAAATAAAACGAATAAAAGGCCCCCCGACCTCACTTATACAATAAGCAACATGCATGAAAGCCTCCTCATCTTGCTGGGTTGTTTTCAGGGCACCCATTTCTTCATAATCATCCAGTGGTACCGTTGCATGCAAAACATAAAAGTCATCGCCAAAATAATTAGAACCTTCACTTATCGAAAACGGTATCAAGGATAACAATTCTGCTGCACGAGACTGTCCTCGACGAAGCAACAAGCGGGCAGCATTCGTGGCGATACGTTGCCATCGTTCCTCGGGCATAGGTTCACCGACAAGTTCAAATCCAGATGCACCACTGCCTTGGTATAAAAGTATCATCGCAGTTTATGTGCAAAAGAATTTTCTACTCACTAATAGCAGAAAGTATCCGTTGGCGCTTGATAAATCTATCCAGTAACGGGATACCGAGGCGATACTTACCATACCGAGTTCGGTAAATAAGGCCGTCAATAACGAGCTTTGCAAATATTTGACTTGCGTGGCTTGAACTAATAGGGCTCTGGAGCAGCCTTCCCCATTGCTCAACTACCTCCTTTACTGTGAATTCATCTTGGCAGTTGTCTAATGTAGACATAACAGACAGTAATTCTCGTTCCCTGTCGGTGGCGTTATTCCAGCGCGCTGCAAAGAAGTCTATATCAAGCTTGGCTATTATTTCTTCAAGGGGAACGCTCGGATCATTCCTTCCTTGTGTCATCTGGCTCAAAAAACTATTGAATGCTTCCCGACAAAGAAACTGAATGAAATAAGGATAACCACCCGACTCTTTCACAATTATTCCTACTGACGTATCGCCAAATGTTACGGGACAGTTTTCCCTTTGTATCGGTTTTAGAACCGCTTCTCTGCTCTCTGTGTCAGAGAGACCATGAAGCTCTGTCACCTCAAACATGCGCTCCGCGTAAGTCCTCGCATCAACCAAACGCTGCTGAAGCGTTGGAAGACCAACGAGAACAAGTAGTAAGGGATAACCTCTTTTTTGTAACGATTGAAAAACCTCTAAAAGTACTGACAACGGATACTGTCCTTCTTTCCCTTGATCACTCATTTTTTGTGCCTCATCGTAAGCGATTACTATTCCTTTTACTTGAGGGCTAGCTTTTTTTACATTATTCCAAACAAATTCGAGTGTACTTCGAAGTTTGTCTGACACCAGCCCTGGCTGACCATTGTAATATTCAAGCAATGCAGCGTAGTCTAGGGAAACTTCGTCTGTTTCCCCGCCAAAACCCATCTTGTCCTTTTGTCCCTTGAGTTGCGATGTAATAATCGAGAGGTCAGTCAATATTCTTGTAGCAATGGTGTTTTCTGAAACACTAGCCGACTCAGAAAGATCGGTACCTGCCCAAAGCCACTGATTCACAAGAGCGACGGGTTTGAAGCTATCGACGAGAACGGTCTTGCCCGTACCACGTAGGCCAGTCAGAATCATGTTTTTCATAATGACCTCCTGCTGGAGCAAGTTTATGAATGCTTGTTTTTCAGGGTCACGACCAGCCAAGTAAGGAGGCGGTTGACCAGCGCCGGGGCGGAAGGGGTTCAGAAAAGGTTCCTGTGTCATAGAATGAGTAACTTTTATAATATTACTAATTCTAGATGTTTCACTAATTCTTGTCAACAAACTAAATGTTTGTAGAACTTATACTTGGCCAATTTTATAGAAATAGGCCATAATGATTGCGACAATTGAATTGCCTAAACCACTGGGTAACCAGCGGCATGGCAAGAAATCCCACAACGATACTGAACCCCGTGTTCAGCGACTCGTTGTGGGTCATATCCCGAAAGGGGTATGGGGCAGAAAGGCTCAGCTGGCGCGGGGCTCTGTGTTGCACCCCAAGCGCCTTGCTACCTACAAGTCGCTTATTTTTATTTTATTCACATGGACAACCAATCAACTTCGGGAAGTATCAAAAAACCCTTTTGGCAGCAGTTATGGTTTCTCGTGCCTATGGCTGTTTTGTTACTCATTATCGTTAGTGCAGCGAACTCTTTGGAAAAAACGAGTGATCAATATTCAGGACCAGTGCAAGCGATGGTTTTTGATTTACCTCCACTCATAGGCAAAACAATAGATGAAGTTGTAACTGCACTCGGAGAACCAACAGCAGAGGAGGAACCAACAGCAGAGCAAAAGAAGGTTGGGTATACAGAAGGCACAGTAAGCTACGAACACGAGGGTATCACGCTAATGGTCAACTTTGATGTGCTTACTCGAAAAGTAAATGATTTCTATGTCAGCCCGCCCGGTATAGAGCCGGTGCAAAACATTACGGCTCTCTTGCAAGCAGCTAATCTCAGAGAAGAAACAACTGATTCATATGTGGTGAGTAGTGTTTCAGCCGGAGACAAAAAAGATGCTGGCTACTCTGGTATTGTCGTCATTACGAAAGAAGATGCGGAGCGCAAAAATACTATTCAGAAACAGTTTAGCGCGTGGGATGGTTCCCACATCAAACTTACTCGAGTCATCAAAGATTCGATGCATGATCCTGATAGCTATGAACACGTAAAAACAACATACGTGGATAAAAGTGACCACCTCATCGTCACCACAACGTTCCGAGGCACGAATGCTTTTGGTGGCAAAATCTCCAATACTGTAAGCGCTAAGGTCTCCGTCCAGGGAGACGTTATCGAAATACTTGAGTAGTAGGCGTATACTGTGGGGTATAACCTAAGAAATCTATGGGCTACATACTAAAGCAGTACTTGATCACTTTCGGCTGGGCACTTACCGGCGCTATTTCTATGGCGTTTGCGCTCGGCATTCTCGCCAAAGTCTTTTCTTGGCTTACCCCGATAGATGAGTGGGAGGAACTCAAAAAAGGGAATTACGCTGTAGCTATCGTATTTGGGGCAACTATTCTTGGTGCAGCCTTTGTTATTGCACACATCGTTACAGGCTAAAAATGAAGCGTAGAGCAGCTATTGCAACCGTCCTGGTCATAATGGCACCGACGCTTGCTTGGGCACACCCAGGACGCACTGATGCCAACGGGTGCCATACCAACAAGAAAACGAGCGAGTATCACTGCCACGGGGCTCCAGCAACAACATCTGCACGTACGGATGCGCCAGTTGCCGCTCGAGAAACCGCGCGAGCTACGTCGCCAAGCGTTGAACCAAGCGCTGCCGTTTGTAATTTTGACCTCTATAACTGCAGTGATTTTGCTAGTGGAGAAAAGGCGCAAGCAACCTTTTTAGTCTGCGGAGGAATAAATAAAGACATTCATCAATTAGACAAAGACAATGACGGCCTTGCTTGCGAAGAACTGAGCAACTAAAGAACTAGGAATTACGTAATCTTTTTGTGCGAATGTCAAGTAAAAACCGGACACAACCGGACAGTATCTGACACTTTTACAACATTTTGACTCCATATCCGACAGTACCCGACACTATTAGGATATTCTGATTAGAAATTAGACAGTAATAGACACAATTACCGGGAATTGCCGAATTGTGACGCCCAAACTTCTAAGTCAAACAAGAACAATGGTAAAAGGTGACGCCGCTAAATCATTAGAGAATCTACCTTACTTCGAAGATTACGAAGTCTATGCTCTTTGGAAGTATCTCAACGGAAACCTAACGGGTCGACCGGTTTTTCAATTAGTCGACTTATTGGGACCAGGAAACAGTTACCTATCACTGTACGTACTACTACACAACCTAAACCAGTGGGGCATAACACTTGAAAATCCAACTTTTGATCGTAAGGGGCATAGATGGTTTTATAAAAAACATCGCACCAAAAAAGAGAGCGAGGCGAAAAACTCGCTGAATAACATCTACAAAAATAAGTTCAACTTGGTTGACATAGTGGCCGCGTTTCCTGTTGCTCAGCAACAACGTATGCTCGCTTGGATAGAGTTCAAAAAAGAGCTGAGCGACAGCAACCGTCAAATCTTGAACTCATTCTTAGGGCGCTATATGGATCTGTTTGTACACGATCAACTAAAGTTGCGGGAAAAAAGCTTCTACACTTTTGAGCGGCAGATAGAGAAGCTTCTAATGCTACTTCGTGAACGATCTAAAGATTTTGGCAAAGAATTTGTTTTTGAGTACGCACCTCCAAGAGACGAAGATGGTCTTTCTATCTACTCTCCTTTTCTATTTACTCATTCCATGGTCGCGGCATCGACACTCGGCCTGGTGAAAGTGACGGAAGCCTGGGTACAAGATGAAGCACCGCCTAAAAGGCAGCGCCACAGCTATAAAATTAGACTTACTATTACTGAAGTAGGCAGTGAGAAGATAAATGAACTAGCTGAGAAGGTGGTTGGCAAAAGGACTATTATGAAAAACAGCGACGGACTATTTACATATCGAGGGGCACCGCTAAACGTAACCCTTGGTACTAATTATGCACGCGCTTTTGATATTCTTCTGTCGGACTTCCCTCAGGGAGGTTTTGTTCCTTATGACGTTCTAGAAAATCTATTGATACAAAACGGTTTTGAGCCGAGCAAGAACAACGAACAACGCAACAAGAGAATCAATAACTTGCTTAGTGTAGACCAGGGGTTTTTCCGATATGCAAAGTTGAACAACAAAAAGCTTCCTAACAGTGCAGCGGATGGTAAGTCTATTATCCATATACGCCGAGGAAAGGGTATAGAATTTTACAACCCAGAGATCTAAAACCATTCCACTTGGTTCCGACTGGGGACAGCTCAAAACTGAGCTGTTTTTTTATTTGTTTACTTGGTTTTTGAAGACAAAAAAGAAACTGAAAACTAAACCAAGTGGAAGTATTACAAGGTAGGGTAAGGATAGGCTTGCAATAACTTTTTTCAGGAAATTTATTGCAACCAGGTGACGTCACACTTATTCAGCCGCTGGCGCGTCACCTCGCTGGCGGCTGATGTGTTTTGAGATGCTTACTCTAGAACAATGCCGAAAAATTGATCCCTCTCTTGCTGATATAACAGACGAAGAGTTGTTACGCATTAGGGAAAAACTACAAGCTGTTGCGCTGCTTGCGTTTGAGGATTTTGTAAAAGAAAACGGACTAAAATCAGGACCATAATAAGAGTTTGAAATATCCCGCTTGGGTACTCACTAATTCTTATTTTCAGGGTAATGTATAAATATGAGCATGAATACAGTAAAAACTGGGATAATTTACGTTAGAGTTTCCTCTAAAGATCAGGTTGAAAACACGAGTCTAGAATCGCAAGAAAAAGCCTGTATAGAATACGCTGAACGAAACGCCATTACGATTATTGAGCCAGCGTTCGTCGAGAAAGGTGAGTCTGCAAAAAGCGCCAACCGAACTGAATTCCAAAAGGCTATTTCACGATGCGCTGATAAGAAACTACCAATCAAGTACTTCGTTGTTTATAAACTTGATCGTTTCGCTCGAAACCAAGATGATCATGTCACTGTAAGAGCCATTCTCAGACGCTACGGTACTGAACTTCGTTCTGTTACGGAACCAATCGACGAAAGTTCACTGGGGCGAGCCATGGAAGGAATGATTTCTGTTTTTGCAGAGCTAGATAACAATATGCGAACCGAACGGACTAGGGGCGGGATGCTAGCTCGAATACGACAGGGTATTTGGTGTTGGCAAGCTCCGCTGGGCTACTACCGCCCATACAAGAAAGCTAACATTACGCCTGATGAAAAAATAGCACTCTACATAAGGATCTTGTTCGAAGAATACGCTAAAGGAACATACACTTACGAGAGGTTGGCAAGATTTATTAGTGATCGCGGATTACGAACAAAGGAGGGTAAGAAACCTTGGCCACAGCTCATGGTAAAAATTTTGAAAAACGAAGTTTACTGTGGAGTAATAGTCGGACTCGGAGAGAGAATCGATGGTGCATTTGAACCGATTGTTTCAAGAGAGCTTTTTGAACAATGCAGAAAAATAAGACTTGGCATTGCAAATGGCTGTCGTCGTTCACCAGAAAACCCTCTGTTCCCACTACGACGGATTGTGGTTTGTACCAAATGCAAGCAACCACTCACCGGCAGCAGATCTCGGGGGAAACTCGGGAAATACTACCATTACTATCATCATCGTAAACAAGGTTGCGTGGCCGCAAAAAGTATCCCCAATATCGAACTAGAAAAGATTTTTCTGAATTATTTTCAAAGGATCGCACCCAATGATCGTTTTGAAAAGTTATTCAAAGCCATCATTACTGATACTTGGAAGAGTAGTTATAAAAAGCTAGACGAAAATAATTCTCGGATTCAAAAACAGATAGAAGTATTGGCTACTGATCGTCAACGTATTTTTGAGTTCCACCAGAATGGTAAATACTCCGATGAAGAATTTCAAGAACAGAAACGGCTTATAAACCAACGCATCGAACAAAAGAGGATACTACTAGATGACAGCCGGATTGAAGAATTCGATATGGAGCTAGCCCTCAATTATTGTTTTGAGTATTTGAGAGCCATTCCAGAGAAATGGGGAAAAACTAGCGATGTATCTAGAAAAATGCGCTTACGGGGTTTGATGGTCAAAGGATTTATATATTTCGACGGCGAACGAATTGAAACCCTCGATATGACAGAGATTCACAGGGTAAAACAAGAGTACGGTGGTGAAAAATACCATTTGGTAGCCCCACGGGGAATCGAACCCCGATTTCCGCCGTGAAAGGGCAGCGTCCTAACCGTTAGACGATGAGGCCTCAATTACCTGAAAGATCTGTGAGAAACGCTCACTTCGCTTCCGCGGTATGTGGTGCGACGATAGTACATTCATTTCTGTTTTGAATCAAATTTTTGGGGGCGCAGGCGGAAACAACTGTTAAGGTTGCTCCGCCTGCGCCAGGAGGAGTCGTCAGATCGGCAAGCTGGGCGTCGCTGGCTCCGATGGGAAGACATTCCCGGTCGCGACTTTCGCGAAGGCCTGCCGCAAGACCCTGACATACTCCAAGGGGTCGTTCAGGACGAGACACGCCGCTTCGTCTGTTGCTGGCTGGGAGAAGTACATCTGCGACATCGCCCCACCCGCTCCAGCAAGCTCAACAACGACCCCCCATCTTGGGTCTGCCTCGTCGATAGCCGTGAAGAAATTGACGTTCACGACAGTGACGATAGGCAGGGGTTGTAGACCAACCTCTGTCGCCACCCCCGCGGCAAAGTGGCACATGCAGGGGTCCACCTGCGTTCCACGGCATTCTTGAGCAATGTCGTGAAACGCCTTCGCCACGGCCGTGGCGATGCCTACCCGGGCGGCAGGTGGATCGTCGGCTCCCTTGGCTATGCCCGTCAGAAAGAAAAAAGAGACACACACCGTCCACATTTTTTTTCTCATCACATCCACCCTCCATCGTGTGGTGCCACACTTATAGCTCATCAATTAAAGACCGTCAATGCTAATTGCGACGATGCACATGAACCCGTATACTCGGGTCATATGAACAAACGGGTTCGGATATTAGGAATTGAAACGTCATGCGACGAAAGCGGGATTGCTTTGCTGGATGCCTCGCGAGACAAGCACGGCACCATTCAGTTGTCTTTGCAGTACAACTTTCTTCACTCACAAATTGCCACCCACAGAAAGACCGGCGGGGTAGTGCCAGAGATTGCGGCGCGAGAACATGCTATTCGTTTGCCGGGTCTTCTTACCCAACTTGAAAAAAAAATCCCACTTTCAGAATTAAAAAAATCAATTGATGCCATTGCTGTTACTAGTGGGCCGGGCCTTGTAACTTCTCTAGTTACTGGCGTGGAAGTCGCTCGTACTATTAGCTACCTGTGGCAAAAGCCGCTGGTGCCGGTGAACCATCTTGAGGGACATATTTATGCGAACTTGTTGGCAGGTGGCAAATGGCCAATAGCAAATGGCAAGACAATAAGGGGGGAGATTTCAGATGGTAAATTGCCAATGGCAAATGGCGAAGGGGAAAAGGGAAGAACTCCGGGTGACAACGCGGCCAATTTCACTTTTCCATTGCTGGCGCTACTGGTTTCGGGTGGGCACACCGAGCTTATTTTAATGAAGCGTCATCTCTCGTATATCGTGCTTGGCTCTACCCGAGATGATGCTGCGGGTGAGGCATTTGATAAGACAGCAAAACTGCTTGGGCTCCCATACCCGGGTGGGCCGGCGCTTTCACGACTGGCGAAGCAAGGGAAGCCAATCATAAAACTACCTCGGCCGATGCTCGACAAAAAATATAATCTTGACTTTAGTTTCTCTGGTTTAAAAACGGCTGCGGCAATGCAGATTGAAAAAGGGGGAGTGCGTAAGGCTGACATGGCAGCAAGTATTGAAACGGCTATCGTTGAAACCCTTGTTGAAAAAACGTGTCGAGCGGCCGAACAGTACTTGCCAAAAACTATTGTGCTGGCTGGTGGTGTAGCCGCAAACACAAAACTACAAATGCGTTTAGCAGAAGCGCTGACCGTGCGCGCCCCAAAAGCAACCTTGCTCACCCCGGCCATAGAGTTCGCAACGGACAATGGTGCCATGATTGCAGCGGCTGGGGCGGTACGTTTTCTTTTGAACAAAAAGCGGCCGCTCGTTATTGACCCGCACTTGCCTCTGTAGCTATGACTAAGAAGAAACAGCAGAGCGTAACGCTCCCACTGGCAAATTTACAAGCCACAAAAGCCCTTGCCGTTCGCCTCGCGAAGCTCGCCCGAGGGGGTGACGTCTTTGGACTCGTTGGAAATCTTGGCGCCGGCAAAACAACCTTTACGCAGTTCTTTGCAGCCGCACTTGGTGTAAAGTCACGAGTGATTAGCCCAACCTATACGCTGGTCCAATTTCATGCCGGAAAAAAATTCACCCTCTGCCACATTGATAGCTACCGGGCGCACAGTGCCGAGGAAATATGTATGGCGGGGTTGGACGACGCTTTGGCCGATAAAAACTGCATTGTCATAGTCGAGTGGGCGGACACGATAGCGCCAGCTCTGCCGCCACACACTACCTGGCTACAGTTTTCTCGCCAAGGAACAAAAAGAACGGTGACAATTACGACTCCTTAACCTTCTTCACTGGTTACGCGGAACACTTCTTCAAGACTCGTAATTCCCTGTAGCGCCTTCAGCACACCGTCCTCAACCATAGTGCGCATACCATTTTTCCTGGCCATTGTAAGCACTGCTGACTCAGAAAGTTCAGCGCCTGACAAAATTGCATTTTCAATATCTGCATCAACCAGCAGTACTTCATAAATACCAATTTGTCCGCGGTACTGCAGCTGCTGACACGCTTCGCAACCCGGGCTGGTGTAGAAGGTTTGGTTCTTTGGTAACTCATCACGATCAACGTGCGGAAGGGTTGCCAGGATAGCGGCCACACGAGCGGCCAATTTTTCTTCTGGCATCGTCGGTACTTTACACGATTCACAAAGACGACGAACCAACCGCTGACCAATGATAACGTTTAGGGCGGCTGGTAAAAGAAACCGAGCCAGCCCAATATTTAAGAGGCGCGGAATAGCACCAGCGGCATTATTTGTGTGGAGCGTAGAGAGCACCAAATGCCCCGTGAGCGCCGCGTTCGCCGCCACATCCGCCGTTTCCGCATCACGAATTTCGCCGACCATAACCACATTTGGATCTTGTCGCAACATTGAACGGAGTCCAGCCGCAAACGTGTAGCCCCGCGTCTGATCAATTTGGCTTTGCGTAATACCCGGCAGCTGATATTCAATCGGATCTTCCAGAGTAATAATCTTGTTCTCTGGTTTTGCTAACCGCACCAACATGGCGTAGAGCGTTGTTGTCTTACCAGAACCGGTTGGACCGGTCGTCAGAATCATGCCATTTGGCTTTTCTAGTTCGGCTAACAATACCTCTTTTGCGTGCCCGGTGAGGCCGAGCGTTTCAAGGGCTACCCCACGCGCATTCCAGCGAAGGAGCCGCAACACAACACTTTCTCCATACGCACTTGGTAGTGTAGAAATACGAACATCAACCTTGTCAGCGGCCTCAGCGATAGTGAAGCGACCATCTTGTGGTTTGTCGGTAATATTTATTTTTAGTCCAGACAACAATTTTAATCGTTTAACCAAAGCGTCATACATAGTCGCCGGAAACGAAAGGACGGGATAGAGAACACCATCAATACGAAACCGTAGTGCCAGACCGGCGTTACTGGCTTCAATATGTATGTCGCTCGCCCGTGTTTGCAGTGCCCCCGCAATGATTGCCGTGACCACATCACTCGTTGAGGCGCCTGAAATTGCTTTCTTGATTTCACCTAACGTGTCACTTTGCCGACCACCTTGGGTATACTTTTCAAGATCTCCGGTAGAAATACTAACGCCACGGGTGGTTACGTACGGTCGTGGCACCCGTCGATAGGTATCAAGGGCGAGGCGAAAACTTTCATACGAAATGAGGTAGAGGGTCGGCGTGGTATGGTGTTCTGCTGCGAGCGCCGCAACTTTTTCACGTACCGCTGGAGACGTTGGATTAATACTACCTAGCCGAAGGTCATCTATTGAGTACCAAAAGCAAATCAATCCGAGTGAACGAGCTTCATCTTCTGAAATCAAAGAAACGCTATCGGGATTAATTGGAAATCCCTTCAAATTAAAATAGACAGCGCCAACAGTAGTGGCTTGCTCTTCTACCTCTCGCTCTTTTGCTTCAAAACGAAGTGAACGGAGCTTGTCCGCCAACTTACCCGAGGCGTCGGGCGAAGCGACTCGCACCGTGCGGTCGCTCGCATTACCGGCCGCGCCCATAGCCCCTATGCTCGACGGAATAGGCGAAATCGCCTATCAGGCAGAAAACGGCTCAATACTCTCACTATTTTACTGACAGTTTTTGTTCGTTGGGTTAATCGAACGTAGAGCATGGTCCATGCCGTCCATTGGAAGGTTGCCAGCCACGCCGCAAAAAAGAAGAGGAGGACAATGAGAACGACGAGCGCGATTAAGCCCACAATAGTTCCCCAGGCGCCAAACCCCAGCTGCCAAAGAACAGCGGCGGCAATAAACGTCGGCACAATGAATAGCCAAGCGATGAATAGTACGAGAGCCCCAACAAGAACACTCACAACCCCAAGGAGAGCCGCCATTTCTAACGTGACCAACCAATGGGCCTTCAATAAAACGATCGACCGCTCAAGGGCATCGACGAGGCTACACTTTTTTAACACAATAAACGAAACCATGTAGCGAACAATAAACGAGAGCGCAATGGCTGTTGGGATAAGCAAAAGAAACGCTACTGCAAAACTTGGCATTCCAAAGTATGGGTCAAGGATTGCCAAAGCAGCGAAGAGCGCCACCAATGCCAGTAACATCCACACAACAATCTTCCCAAATAGAAACGTGACGAGTAGGGGAGCAAAAGTGGTTCGGCTTGCTGCCAAGGTTGTCGCTGAAGAAGTAAGTGGTTTACTGGCGGCGACTAGTGCGGCATTCCGCACCAATGCGGCCACACTAATCATAGCCAACCAAATTAAAAAAGCCGCCACGGCTATTATCGCCGCGCCGGTCATGAAGAGGAACAGAATAGAACCTGGCTCTTGGAAAAAAATGTGTCCGAGTGAGCTGGCCGTTTGAATAGTTGCGGACGGCACGTCGGCAGTGAAACTGAGAGGAAGCGGTACTCCACCGCGATTGCTCACTTGCTCAATGGCGCTAAAGAGAACTTGATATTCACCGACGTTACCGATTAACGCCGCAAATAATCCCCACATCCAAAGCGACTTTTCTCGCCACGATGCACGAAGGGCTGACGCGAGCACTGCCCGATACACTGGTTGCACTTTTATCATATGTGTTTTCGCCTCCTGAGGATTACCCGACGCACATAGTATACCGAAAAAACTTCACTACAGCAAAGTGGCGGCCACTTAGGCCGCCACCGGTTCTGCCATTATTGCTTCAAATGCTTGCCGCTCTAATGTTTCTTTTTCAAGAAGTGCGGCCACAATGCGTTCAAGAGTCGGTCGATTTTCTTTAATGAGTCGCTTAGCTGTTGCCTGTGCCCGCTTCAATAGTGCGGCTACTTCTTCATCAATCTGCTTGGCGGTGTCTTCACTATAATCTCGCTGTTCGTGTATTTCTCTACCCAAGAATATCATCTCTTCTCGATGCCCGAAGGTTCGTGGGCCAAGCACGCTCATACCATAATCAACGATAATACTCTTCGACAGTTTCGTAGCCTGCCGCAAATCGTTCGACGCACCGGTGGTTAACTCATCAAACACTTCTTGCTCGGCGGTGTAGCCGCCCAACATAACAGCCAGGTCGTCAATAAACTCACTCTTCGTGTGGAACCGTTTGTCTTCGAGTGGCAGTTTTAATGTGTACCCTGCGGCATGACCGCGAGAAATAATGGAGATTTTATGCACCGGGTCGGCGTTTGGCAACAAGTGTGCAACGAGCGCATGACCAGCCTCGTGGTATGCAGTAATTTTCTTCTCTTTGTCTGAGATCACTTGATTACGACGTTCTGGGCCAAGGATAACTTTTTCAACGCTCTCTAAAATCGCCGTTTGTGAAATCGCTTTGTCTCCATGACGCGCAGCCAAGATAGCCGCTTCGTTTAATACGTTGGCGAGATCCGCACCAGACAGTCCCGGTGTTCGAGCAGCCACCTCTCGTAAGACAACGGTTGGTGCCATTGGTTTGTTTTTTGCATGTACGGCAAGAATTGCCTCACGATCGTTAATGTCGGGAAGGTCAATCATCACTCGTCTATCAAAACGACCGGGTCGGAGGAGGGCGGCATCCAACACATCAGGCCGGTTTGTGGCCGCCATAACAATCACGTTGGTTGATGTTTCAAACCCGTCCATCTCAACAAGTATCTGATTTAGTGTTTGCTCTCGTTCGTCGTGCGAGCCACCCAACCCGCTACCACGCTGACGGCCAACGGCATCGATTTCATCGATAAAAATGATAGCCGGGGCAAGCTTTTTAGCACGGCGGAATAGATCGCGCACCCGCGAAGCCCCAACCCCAACAAACATTTCCACAAATTCTGAACCAGAAATGTGGATAAAAGGAACACCGGCTTCACCCGCAACCGCTCTCGCTAAAAGCGTTTTGCCTGTACCCGGAGCGCCAACCAATAAAACGCCACGGGGAATCTTGGCGCCAACGGCCTGAAATTTTTCTGGCTGAGCCAAAAACTCCACGACTTCTTCTAATTCTTGCTTTGCCTCGTGAGCGCCAGCAATGTCGGCAAAGGTCGTTTTCTCGCGGCGCTGGTCACTTGCTTCTCGAGCGGTGCTTTGTCCAAACGTCATGGCACGATTGTTCATGCCTTGCACCTGCCGCAACATGAAGTAGAAGAGCAGTCCAATGAGCGCGATGGGTAAGAGGATTGGAAGCACTGCCCCCAGCCAATACGAGAAACCACCCTCGGTCTTTACGGTAATGGGGAGCGCCCGAATAGCTTCCGCTGAAACGCCATAGCTCTGCAACAGCGCTGGCAATGAATCTTGTGATTCTTTGTGCGCCATCTTCTCAGACCCGTCTTGCAACGTATAGAGAATCGTTGCTCCATCACTAACGAGTATGCTTTTTACTGAACCGGCAGAAATATCGGTGACAAATGCGCTAAGACTTACGGTCTCTGTGCTGCTGCGATAATTAGAAACAACAGCGACCATCCCCGCGAGTGCGAAGAAGATGAGGATGAAGAAGAGGAAGCTGCGAAGTAAATTTTTCATATAATAAAGTAGGTGCAGTGTAGCAAGAAAAAACCGCCCCGGCTACGGGACGGTTTTTTATGCCTAATAAATAATTTAGACGGCCGATTCTTTCTTCGTATTATCATCTTCAGTTACGGGCTCTTCTTTTGCACTGGCCGCAACATCAGCGGCTGTTTTTGTAAGCGACAAGCCAAGGCGATATTCAAGCGGCTTTAATGAAACGATGGTGAACTCCATCTCGTCACCTAACTTTACTTTTTCAGCAACCTCTTCGGGAGCCATACCCAATTCTGAGACGTGTGCCAAACCATGAATTTCAGGGTCAAGCTCCACGAACAACCCAAAGCTGTTTATCTTTCTGATTTTCCCCTTTACTCGAGTCCCAATAGCGTACTTCTCTTGTACTGTTTTCCATGGGTCAGGGAGAAGCCGCTTAACCGACAAGAAAACCTTTGGGCCATTGATGTTAATAATCTGCGCTTTTACTTTTTGGTCCATCACGACAATTTCTGAAGGATTCTCAACCCGCTGCCAGGCCAACTCTGAAATATGGATGAGACCAGTGAGCCCCGGGGCAAACTCCATGAAGGCACCGAAGTCGGCAATGGCAGTAATTGGACCTTCACAGACCTCACCAACACGATGCGCATTAATCTTCTCCACCTGTTTGTCCTCTTCAACCTTCTTTTCGGAAACAATCAGTTTCCCGTCATCTAGGCTTGCGTCAAGCACCTTAACGACAAACTTCTCACCAATAAATTCTTTCAATTTTTCTAGAATGCGGACCTTGTCACCACCAGGAACCCGTGGGTAGTGCTCGGCTGAGAGCTGTGAGACAGGCAAGAAACCTTCAACATTGTTGACGTCAACAATGAGCCCACCCTTGTTCGCCTCTCGCACGGTTACCGTCACTAACTCGCCGGCATCACGAAGGTCTTCCAGTTTACCCCACGACCGTTGCTGTCCAGCAAATCTGAAGGAGAGTTCAACTTCACCAAGCTCGTTTTCAAGATCAAGAACGGTTGCTTCGGCCGGGTCGCCAAGCCCCAACTTTGCATAGTCTTCTGATTCATTATAAAGCTCCCGACCACGGATGACACCAGAATAGCCACCTAAATCAAGGTGAACTTCTGTTTTTGTAATACTGCTAACGATACCGGAAACGACATCGCCAACCTTTGGCAGTGACCAATATTGCCGATCTTCGAGAAGCTGCTGAATCTCTGAAGTAGCGATTTTGCTGGGGTTTTTCGTTGTTACTTTAATCATAGGTTTACCCACTATACTGAAGGGGACAGACTTTGGCAAGGGTGATAGCTCTGCTATAGTGAAGCCACTATCTTTCTTATACAAATGCCGCACCATCACTTTAAACGCATAGCCTATAAACCGTCTCCAACAGGGTCACTGCACCGGAAACGAAAACGTGGTCGCCGACTCCCTCAGTTCACTCTCCCCCGTGGCGCAAAACATCTCATTGGCAAACTGGCGCTTATTGGGGCCACTGGCGCGGCCTTTGGTGTGCTGGCGCTTCTCGCACTAACCGCGTGGTACTCACACACCCTGCCCGACCCTGGGAGCCTTGCGCACCAGGCTATAAACAATGGCACAAAAATTTACGACCGCACGGGTGAAACAGTGCTATATGAATTCCATGGCGACCAAAAACAGACGACGATTACCTTGGCGCAAATCCCAGAAAACGTAAGGAATGCGACGTTGGTAGCCGAAGACCGTAATTTTTACTCACACAACGGGTTTGATATCCGCGGGTTCCTTCGAGCAGTGCTTGTGAATATTTTTACCAGTCGACAACCGGGGGGATCAACCATTACGCAACAGCTGGTTAAAAACACCATCGTCGGGAACGAAAAAAGCTACACCAGAAAACTAAAGGAACTCATTTTAAGCTACCGACTCGAACAAGAATTTTCAAAGGACCAAATTCTTGAACTCTACCTCAACGCGATTCCTTACGGCGGCAATGCCTACGGTATCCAATCTGCTTCGGAGAAATATTTTGCGAAGGACGCCAACGAACTCTCGCTAGCGGAGTCGGCAACACTGGCCGCCCTACCAAACAGACCTTCTCGACTTTCCCCTTATGGCAACAACCGAGCCGAACTCATAGCACGACAGCACTACATCTTAGACGAAATGGCCGCCCTTGGTTATATATCGGAAGAGGCAGCTGAAGTGGCCAAACAAGAGGAGCTCCACTTCTCGAAATTGGGGGAGGGTATCACGGCACCACATTTCGTTTTCTATATTCAATCCTTGCTGGCAGAAAAATATGGAGAAGGCTATTTGGAAACGAATGGATTACGAGTGGTAACGACGCTCGACGCGAAGTTACAAAAAATTGCCGAGGAGGCAGTAAAGAATGGTGCGGATAAAAATACTGAGCGCTACGGCGGAAACAACGCAGCACTCATAGCGATTGACCCAAAGACAGGCCAAATAGTGAGCATGGTTGGTTCCAAAGACTACTTCGAAGAAACAATTGACGGCAACGTCAACGTTACCATTCAACCACGACAACCAGGCTCGTCTTTCAAACCAATCGTATACGCCGCTGCGTTCATGCGTGGCTACACACCAAACACTGTCCTCTACGACGTAAAAACAAAGTTCTTATCGCCGCCGCAAGCCGCCTATGAACCAACCAATTTCGGTGGGGCAGAGCATGGCCCGGTCACTATTCGGCAGGCGCTAGCCGGCTCTTTAAATATTCCTGCCGTGCAAACACTCTATTTGACTGGTGTCGATAATGCGCTGAACCTCGCTGATCGTCTCGGCTATACAACGCTTGGTGATCGGAGTCGCTTTGGTTTGTCGTTGGTGCTTGGGGGTGGGGAGGTAAAACTACTAGAACATGCGGCTGCTTTTCAAGCATTCGCCAATGATGGTGTCTACCACGAAACCGCGGCAATCCTTCGCGTTGAGGACTCCAATGGGAACCTTCTCGAATCGTTCCAACCAAAAAATCGACAAGCTATGCCAACGCAAGTTGCCAGACTCGTTACCAGTATTCTCACCGACAACAGTGCCCGGGCGTATGTCTTTGGTGCCAGTAGCCCGCTCACCCTGGGAGACAGACCAGTTGGTGCAAAAACAGGAACAACAAACGACTTCCACGACGGCTGGACAATTGGGTTTACGCCGTCTCTCGTCGCTGGTGTGTGGGCAGGAAACAATAACAACACGGCAATGACCGGCTCTGCTGACGGGGTGAATGTTGCTGCGCCAATCTGGAACGCTTTTATGCGCGGTGCCCTGCAAGGTACTTCGGTTGAACAGTTCACCCCACCAGATCAAATTTCTGAGGATGGTAATCCAGCGCTCTATGGGAAAATACCAACAACGCTTTCTGTTGTTATTGATCGTGCATCAGGAAAATTAGCCACCGACCGAACACCGACTGATTATCGAGAAACACGCTCCTACCCAGCGGCGCACAGTATTCTCCACTATGTTGATCGCGATAACCCAACCGGGCCAGCACCTGAACATCCAGAGAATGATCCTAACTACGCCCCATGGGAAGCTGCCGTCCAACAGTGGGTGGGAGCCCAAGGTAGCGACACCATAACAGTCCCGCCAACTGAGTATGATGATGTGCACACTATTGAGAACGAACCGCAGCTCATTGTCACAAGTCCGGCACCTAACCAAACCGTGCGAGGAACAACGCTACCCGTCACACTGGTCGCTACTGCCAAACGGGGCATTGTAAGTATTTCATACTCTTTTGACGGCAGCCGAGTGGCCACAGGGGGAGGGGGGACAGGGCAAACAATAGCTATACCAGATACCTTTGCCTCTGGCTTCCACAATCTTCAAGTTGAGGTTCGAGACGATGTTGGTAACACAAAAACTGTTGAGCGTTCTTTTAACTACATCCCATAAGTAAACCCCCACGCTTGTGGGGGTTTACTTATCCTCTCCTGCTGCCTCTCTATTACCCCCGAATGGGCATAATAAGATACCGCCAATTATTTCCCTCTGCTGCTTCATAGGGGGTAACCAAAACCGGTCGATCAGCATTCAATAAATGTACGACTACCTTACCATCAGCCACCGCCAAAATATCGAGAAGGTAACGCGCGTTTAGGGTGATTGACTCTCCTGTTCCAGCTGGCCCAGTAGCTGGTACTTTTGTGCGATGGAAACCAACCTCACTACTTTCAGCATGTACATCTAGTGAGCCGTCGGCATTCCCGGTTACCCCAATACTAGACGAACCACCACGAGAAAAAAGTGCAGTGGCTTTTACCGCCTTACTAAGGGCGCTAACTGCTACAACATGCTCGGTTCCACCAACTGGGAATAAAGACTCGTACTCTGGAAAATCTCCCTCTACCAAGCGGGTTGTTACTACTGTTTGATCAAACAAAAAACATGCTTGATTTTCCCCAAGCGCCATTTTTACCGATCCACTTAAACTACCCAGCATCCTGAAGATTTCCTGAGCTGCACTTGTTGGTACAATACACTGCACTCGTCCTTCTTGCGTTGCTATTTTTCCTTTCGCTTCAGCCAATCGGAATCCGTCAGTAGCCGCAAAACACACCGTCTGCCCATCAAGTACCAGTAGAACACCTTGAAATTGTGGTCGTTGCTCATTTCTTCCAACTGAGAACTGTGTTTTTTTAAGACCCTCAACAAAATCGCTAATTAAAAATTCAACTTCGTTTTTCGGATTCTCTAGTGAGGGGATAATAGGAAAGTCTGCTTCGGGAATTGTGTGAAGTGAACTACTTGTGTCCGCGGTGGCGATTCGCAACCCACTTTCCTCCAAAGTAACCGTCACCGTTCCTTCTGGCAATAAACTAACAAGATCAAGGAATAATTTTGCAGGTACAAGACAGCTGCCATCTTCTTCAGTTTTTCCGCGAACGGTGTGCTGGACCCCCAACTCAAGGTTTGTTGTGGTGAAAGTTATTTTTCCTGCTTCAACTGAAATATGGATATTCTTTAGCACTGGTAACCCACCAGACCGAAGTGCAGTTGGGGCAACTGTTTGGACACCGAGTACTAGGTTTTCTTTCAAGCACGTGAACCGCATATTAATAAGTTAATATAGAAAAGAAATAATAGAAGTAGTAAGTGGTGTGGATTTGTGGGTAAGTAAGATTAAAGACAACCGTACCCAGCTTTTGCTGCTAAATCTCTACTGGTGGTAAGTGTTAGGTTGTTGATGAAGTGCGGATGACGTTGTGTAGTAGTGATCATAAAGTTTTAGTGGTTGTGGAAAGTGTCGTGAGGAGTGGAGTGAAGGAAAGTAATTGTGTTAGTAGGTCTCTTTTTCTCCACAGTTCATCTCTCTGTGCTGCACTGTTCGTGCACATGTTTTACACAACATAGAGTTGCTGACGAATAGTGAGAATATCCTGTCGTATCTTTTCGTCATTTTCAACAGCAGTTTTAATTTTGTCATACGCATGCATAACGGTTGTGTGGTCACGTTGCCCAACATGTTGGCCAATGGAAGGGAAAGACGCCTTTGTTTCTTCTCTCATTAGGTACATGCTTACTTGGCGGGGAAGAACGAGTTCTCGTTTCCTACTTTTCCCAAGTACATCCTCAATTGATATCGCATAATAACGACAAACGATGTCGATGAGCTGTTTTGGAGTGAGTCGCTCGGTGCGAGTGGTTGTTTGAGCGATATCTCGGTACAGTTTTTTCACGTCGTCAAGGGTTGCAATTCGGCCAGAGAATTCTTGTTCGGCGAGCACGCGGTTTAGCGCCCCCTCTAATTCGCGGACATTGTGCTGCACAACAGACGCAAGGTAGCCAAGAATGTCACCGTCGATGTTTACCCGCTTCTCCTTACATTTCGACTGTAAAATGGCGGTACGAGTTTCAAGGTCGGGGTTAGCAATATCAGCAATCATTCCCCATTCGAAACGAGAGAGTAACCGTTGTTCGAGGGCGGGGATGGCTTTTGGTGGGCGGTCTGAAGTAAGCACGATTTGCTTGTTGTTTTGGTGAAGCGCGTTAAAGGTGTGGAAGAATTCTTCTTGCGTGGCTTCTTTCCCAGCAATGAATTGAATGTCATCAATGAGAAGAACATCAACGGAGCGGTACTGATCTTTAAACTCTTTTGCACGACCGGCGCGAACTGATTGAATGTAGTCGTTCGTGAAACGTTCACTGGTCACGTAGAGCACCCGAGCGCCTTTTTCAATAAGGTTAAGCCCGACACCTTGCAAAAGGTGTGTTTTTCCAAGGCCAACACCACCATAAATGAATAAGGGGTTGTATGACTTACCTGGGTTACTCGCTACTGCCAATGCGGCGGCGTGGGCAAGTTCGTTTCCTTTCCCAACAATGAAAGATTCAATACGGTAGCGCTCATTTAAGCCAAAGCGTTGCTGCGCCTGGCTTACCGCTACTGCTTTTGGTTCGACTGCTGCAGTCGTCGTGTGTTCAAAGACACCGTCAGGACGATGGACCTCAACTTTGTACATCACTTCTCGAAGTGTTTCTTGAAGGGTGTTTTGGATAGCAACAACAATGGCGTCGTGGTATTTTTTTTCGAGCCAGGTTTTTGTGAACGTGTTGGGGACGCCAATAATCACCCGGCCATCATCAACCTCAATAACAAATGTATTTTTGAACCAGGTTGTGAAATTTGCTCGGCTGATGACCAGTTCAAGCTCACCCAAAACCGCTTGCCAGAGATGCTCCTTTGTCATAGGAGGTGGGGTACCATGTGGTGAGTACGAAGCAGCAAAAAAATCATTGTAGTTTATTTCAAAAAATTCGGTATTTTCAACTATAGCACAGGGGGTGGAAGCTCATAGTAGAATGGAACAGAAGGAATGTTAACAACCTGTGGATATCCTGTGGGCGGCCTGTTTCTCCATGATGACTTTGACCACGAGCTTTTGACAACGTATACTGAATGCATTACATAGACTGGGCAGCGTTACAACTTACTAATTCATTTACGGGAGTATGCCAAAGAGGACGTTCCAACCTAAAAAAGCGAAGCGAGCAAAAAAACATGGCTTTCGAGCGAGGATGAGTACCACGAGTGGACGAGCGGTACTGGCGCGGCGTCGAGCAAAGGGTCGCAAAAGATTGGCCGTTGCTTAGTCCATGTTTCCCCGGGCCGAGCGGTTACGGAAACGAAGAGACATCCAGCGGACAATAGCAAAAGGCAGGCGAGTATCCGATCAATTTTTATTGGTGCGCACAATGCCGTTACTTGCTCCTGGCCCGCGAGTTACCGTTGTTGTTGGTACCGTCGTTGATAAACGGGCTACTGTACGGAATAAGATAAAACGGCAGTTGCGGGTTGATTTACGTCAGGCACTGGCAAAACGACCCTTGTCGTCGAGTGGTATTGCTATCATGGTTTCTGTAAAGCGTCCGATACTGCAGTGTTCGGCCATAGCACGAAAAGCTAGCTTGCAAGCGTTACTCAGCCGATCGGGTCTCTAAGCCTATGCTTAAGGTTATTTCCTTCGGAATCACTCTTTATCAGTGGACAGTTTCACCAGACCATAGCGCTGTTGGCCGCTATTTTTATCCCTATGGCTGTTGCCGCTTTACGCCAACGTGCTCTGTCTACGCCAAGGCGGCGGTTGCCGAGTATAAGTGGCTAGGCTTGTGGTATGCGTTCCGGCGCCTTGTCCGGTGTCATCCATGGGCCAAAGGCGGCAGTGACCCTGTAGAAGCTATAAAACAGTAATTTTTGCCATGTCATACCTCTATAACACCATCTTTTATCAGCCGGTTTTCAACGCGTTAGTTTTTTTGTATGACATTATCCCAGGCAATGACCTCGGTGTTGCCATTATTATTTTGACAATATTTATTCGCCTGGTTCTCTATCCACTTTCCGTTAAATCCATACGTGCCCAAAAAGGATTGCAAGACTTACAGCCAAAGCTGGAAGCTTTAAAAAAACAGTACAGCAATAATCGTGAGCAGCTGGCGCGAGAGACAATGCAGCTCTACAAAGAAGAAAAGATTAATCCACTCTCGTCGTGCCTTCCTTTACTCCTGCAGCTCCCGTTTCTTATTGCACTGTTCCACGCGTTTCGAAATGTAACAAAACCCGAGAGTTTGCAGCTATTGTACTCATTTATACCATCGCCGGAGCACATAAACACCATGGGTCTTTACGGCCTTCTCGACCTATCGCAGCCGAATTATATAATTGCAATTCTCGCTGGGTTGGCCCAATTTTGGCAAGGGAAAATGCTGGTTCATCGTCGGCCAGCCAAGCGAAGCGACGAATCCAAGGATGAAGACTTCGCGACACTTATGAACCAGCAAATGCTGTATGTTATGCCGGCGGTAACGACCGTGATTGCGTGGACGTTTCCAGCCGGACTGGCATTGTATTGGTTCCTGAGCACGTTGTTATTGGCGTTGCAGCAGTGGGTTCTTTTTAGAAAGAAAAAAGATGGCAACCTTGCCAGCTAAAGCACTCCTTGGACTACCCGTTGAAACACAAAGCGGTACTCGCCTGGGGATTATAAAAAATTTTGATATTGACGTTGCGTTGTGTACCGTTGTCCGTTTTTATGTTGCGCCGCGGCTGCCAAAGCCATTTCAGAACGAGCGTTTCATTATTACGCCAGCGCAAGTTGTTGCGATAGAGCGGCAGCGTATGGTCGTCTTTGATGCGGTTAGCCGTGAAGGACTACCGGCGTCTGCGACAGGGATAAGCGCACCAGCGGTGGGTGCTTAAAAAGACCGGTCGCGGCCAACAATTACCCGTAGTGAACGAGGCATTACCTCGGCAATGGCCGGAAGCTTGATAGTGTAGTTGCCTTGGATTGTGGCGGTTTCTTCTTCGCCGGCAAAAATACGCACGTGTTTGAAAGGAACGGTGCTTGTGATGGCGGTAGTGGCTCTGAGCCAGCTACGTTTTGTTGGTGGGGTGAAGTGTGCCTCGAGGTAGCCATCCTGACAGTGTGCAGCAGTAGTAAGATTGGCCAGGGTAACTCGGTTGGTGGTTTTCGGAATACTTACCGTGTACCGTTCGTCACACTCTAGGGTGAGTGGTTTTGCCGCAGCTACTTCTACCTCGGTCAAAAAGAAGTGGGTATCAATTTTACCAAGGTCTATAATTTCTACTTTTCGGGCGGCGAGTACTTCGACAGCTCGTTCGCCTGCCGGAACGCCGAGGTGGTGAGCGATGGTGGAAGGCTCGCCAATGGGGATGATGCCGAGCGTTGTGTCGGTTCCCGCAATAGCGTCGAGTGTTTCGCTGACAACAGTGTCAGTACCCACAGCGACAATCGTCGTGGCACCAGCACGAACCGCCTGGCGTACCATGTCTTTGGCGCTCTTTAGTGGCCCAAGGCGGCCAACGCGACCATGGAGCTCGAGATCTGTTAGTCTCGCCTCAACGTTCGCTAATGCCGCCGCAAGTTTAGGCTGCGTTAGTGCTTCGTCGTAGACGTAGAAGTGCATAATAGAATGGCGCGCTGCGCCACCTTATGATGTTTTGACGGCCTTCGCTTTGGTCTCTCGTGCGAGTTCACTACTTTCAAGGTCATCAGTTTTTGTCGCGCCCATAGCGCACTTCCCATTGAAACTTGCTCCTTCAGCAATCACCAGAGACGTGGTGGCGATATCTCCTTCTACTCGACTGCCAGCCAAAAGTTCTATCCTACTTTTTGCAATTATATTGCCACGAACAAAACCACCAACGACGACAGAGTCGGCTCGAACGTTTGCTTCAATGGTGGCTGATTTTCCAACCTCAACTGAGTGGTTGGTGACGATGGTCCCCTTCACTTCACCATCAATTACCATGGGGCCTTCCCCTTTGAAATTTCCTTCAACTTTAACCCCCTCTGCAATAACGGTTGCGCCGGCGAAGCCGCCTTCTTTCTGGCTAAACATGAGCGAAAATGGTTAGTAGGTATTAAGTAAACTGTATCGTTCACAGCGGTTACTGTCAAAATATTTGCGAGCAGGTGTAAATTTAGATTCAAAATAGCTACCCAACTAATAGACAAGCTTGAACTTCTCAATCAAGGTGATAATATTTAATTATGAGAGTGCATAGTCTTCAGAAGATAGAAAAAGCAAAAAAACTCAGAAAGAACGGGTACAGTTTAAATGAAATTTCCAAGCTGCTAACAATTCCAGTGCCAACTGTCTGGCACCATGTACATGCGATACGTTTAAGTCCTTTTTATGCACGCATCCTGAAAGCTAAACAAGGCGGGAGTGCGAATCGTCGCAAGGTTGGCCTTGCTAAAGCGGAAAGTGAATCGTTGCAATTGTTGGCCAGTCATCATCGCGAGTCATTTATTGTGCTTGCGATGCTTTATTGGGGAGAGGGCAGTAAGGGGGTTTGTGAGTTAATAAATTCGGACGGGCGATTGATAGCATTATATTTAGAAATTTTGCGAAAAGATCTTTCTATATCTGAGTCGCGTATCAAGCCAACCATGCGGTTTTTTACTGGCATGAGTAAAGGGGAGTGCCTTAAATACTGGGTTCGGGTTACTGGCATCCCCGCTGCGCGATTTAAAATAAATTACAACGACGGAGGTACTCGTGGCAGGACACAGTATGGCATGTGTAGAATCACAGTTACAAAAGGTGCTGCTGAAGTTAAGCTATTTCATGCATTGATAAATAACATTTCCGCGAGTATCCTGCCCAAGCAGAGACAGTTTTTAAGCCCTCGTAGCTCAACGGATAGAGCACCGCAGTCCTAATGCAGTGATGGGGGTTCAATTCCCTCCGGGGGCAGATACCGCTTCGCCGAGTCAGACTCGGCTTCGCTTCTCTAAAGGGAAACTCCCGTTTCCCTGTTAGGGTATCCCTTCCTCCTTCAAGGTCGTTCATTTTTCCCTCCGCGCGGTAGCAGGCTTTGCCCTACCGCCACCGTGCTCAGTAAAAACTCACTCTGATTTTAAAAAAAGAGCTCAATACTATATTCCCTTCCATCCCCCAAGGTTGCTCGTTTTTCCTTCTTTGTGATAAGGAGTAAAGCTCTACGGTCGCTGTGTTCAAAATTACATCACCCATTACGGCTGGTTGTCTGCCGCTATTTGCTATATGCTATTTGCTCCGACGTTTAGTCGGAGCCCCGATTCATTAGATGCTTTACATTGCGGCGTCGGGGCCATTCGCCATACGGGCCCGTAGCTCATCTGGTAGAGCGCTGCATTCGCATTGCAGAGGTAAGGGGTTCGATTCCCCTCGGGTCCAAAAGAAAACCTTTCCCTTTTCGGGAAGGGTTTTCTTTATTGTAGAGAGAGGGGAATCGAATACCACAGGTACTTCCTTCGGTCGCGGGGAACAGCTGGCGGTGAGGAGTGTCTGAAGGTATCCATTACGTCGTATGACGGCTGAATTATGAACAGCTTTCCTACTGCTTCGTCCTAGGGTAAAGTAAAAATATGGCTGCACACAAAAAACTTACCGTCCTCCTTCTTTTTGGCGGCAAATCAACGGAGCATGAAGTATCCGTTGTTTCCGCCCGGGGTATTTATAATGCTCTTGATAAGAATAAGTACGATGTCGTGTTGGCCGGAATTGACCACGATGGCCGCTGGCAGCTTCAGGGGGGTGCGGAGCGTATGCTCCTCGAGGGCAGCGTTGAACAAGCTGGTGGTACGCAGGTTTTACCCACAGCGCTTAATGGTGGGTTAACTCTGCGTGGTGCAACTGATGGGGATACGCATAAAATTGATGTTGTTTTCCCTATCATCCACGGCACGGGCGGTGAGGATGGGACGTTGCAAGGTCTTCTGGAGCTTATCGAAGTGCCCTACGTTGGCTGCGGTGTCTTGGGTTCAGCGGTTGGTATGGACAAGGACGTTGCGAAACGACTCGTGGCTGCGGCAGGCATTCCCGTTGCTCGAACAATAGTTGTACGACCACACACGCACATAAGCCAAGCAGTTCGCGACTTCACGGCAACTGTTGGTTTTCCGGTTTTTGTTAAACCGGCTAGTCTTGGCTCTTCGGTGGGAGTTGTGAAAGTTGCCGATGCTGAAAATCTTCAGCAAGCGATTGAGGCTGCCTTTTTTTATGACACGAAGGTTTTAATAGAAGAGGGCATTGTGGGACGTGAGATTGAGGTGGCAGTACTTGGAAACGATGTTCCTGAAGCCTCGGTTCCAGGAGAGGTAACTCCAACGCATGATTTCTATTCTTACGAAGCGAAGTATATTGATGAGGCAGGAGCGGCATTGCAAATTCCGGCGGCGCTTACGAAAGCGGAGCAGCAGGAAGCGCAGCGGTTAGCGTGTAAGATTTTTCAAACATTAGAATTGTCAGGAATGGCGCGAGTGGATTTTTTCTACACTCCTAGTGGCACATGGGTCTTTAACGAGGTGAATACAGCGCCAGGGTTTACACCAATCAGTATGTACCCGAAGTTGTGGGAATGTTCTGGTCTCCCGTATCCACAACTTCTCGATCGGTTGATTGAATTAGCGCGGCAACGGTACGAAGTGCGGCGAGCGGTGCAGCGAAAGTTTAAAATCTCTTGACACGGTATTCCGCCAGAGTATTCTAGCGATAATGGTAATTCGTGTGGTGGGCAACGTGCCCACCGCTTTCAATAAAAAATATGATTTTCGTAAATAACGCAAAACTGTTCTTGCAGCGTTTTAAGATGGTACTGATTGGTGCCACAGTATTTTGGGGGCATAGTGTTTTTGCCAGTTCGGGAGCGGTGCCCGAAGGTGCAAATATCGCAACTGTTTTTTTATGGATTGCCATCCTGCTACTCGCCGCGAAGTTTTCAGGATTCGTGGCAGCGTTCGGTCAACCGGCGGTTCTCGGGGAGCTCCTCATCGGTGTTTTCCTTGGTAACCTGGCGCTTATTGGTATTAATTTTTTTGAGCCAATTGCCCAAAACGAGATAATTCATTTTCTTGCCGAACTGGGTGTCGTTATTTTGCTGTTTCAGATTGGGCTAGAATCCAATATTGCCGAGATGCAACGGACTGGTCCGCGAGCTGTGATTGTTGCCGTTGTTGGTGTCATAGTGCCCTTCGTCCTGGGGACATACGTCGTCGGTCCTTGGCTTTTCCCGGAACTTAGTCTGAATGCTCATCTTTTCCTTGGCGCGACGTTGACCGCCACCTCCGTAGGTATAACTGGCCGGGTATTTAAAGATCTTCATTTCATCAAGGAACCTGAAGCGCAAATTGTGCTTGGCGCGGCTGTAATCGATGATGTGCTGGGTCTCATCATTTTGGCCATTGTTTCGGCAATTGTGACGCTTGGCGCCGTCAGCTTTGGCGCCGTCAGCTTCATCATTGGAAAGGCCGTCCTTTTCCTTGTTGGGGCAATTGTCGTCGGGCAGCTTGCTGCTCCGAGAATTGGCCGACTCTTCTCCCTAATAAGCACAGGAGTCGGAATGAAATTTACTTTGGCAGTATCCTTTGGTCTCGTATTTTCCTATTTGGCGAGCGCGATTGGTCTAGCACCGATTGTTGGTGCGTTTGCTGCCGGATTAATTTTAGATTCGGTACATTTTCAATACTTCAAAGATCCGAAGGTTATTCGAGACGTACGAAAATATATTGCTGGGTGTGATGAAACTACTAGGGTGGGCATCGAAGCAATCATTGAGCCACACGCAAAGCGCCATTTAGATTCTATTGTCGAACCAGTAGGGTATCTCGTCGTCCCAATTTTTTTCGTGGTTACCGGTATGAACGTTAATGTGGCTACCTTCACAAATCCGCGACTGCTCGTGCTCGCACTCGCCGTAACAGTTGTCGCGTTTATTGGTAAATTAGCAGCCGGCTTGGTTGCTGGCCCCGTCCGCAAACTCATTGTCGGTTTTGGTATGGTGCCGCGTGGTGAGGTTGGGCTTATCTTTGCCACTGTGGGGAGAAGCTTGGGCGTCGTTTCTGAAGATGTTTACTCGGTTATTGTTATTATGGTTATAGTGACCACGATTTTTACACCTCCAATTTTAACTCGTCTCATAAAACAACACTCAACCGAACCGGTGGTGAGTGGTAAATAGGAAGGAGAAATTGCCAAGCCTGGCGGGCTGTACTAGGATTGCTTTAGGCACGGGATTTCCCAGCCTCACCCGTGCGGTGAGGCGCTTGTTATTAAAACTCTATGCATAAATCCCTCAATCGTGTCCAAGATGCACTGCTCAGGTTGATTCGCAATCATGCGCTCAGCTCAGCATTTAATGCAGTGAAACAAATGCATCCGGCTGATTTGGCGCAACTGTTGCCGTATCTTCAAGCAAGTGAACAGCAGTGGTTTGCGGAGAGCCTGTTGAAGAGCCGAAAGTTAGCTCGAGTTATCAGTGAACTTGATGAATCACAAGTTCCAGAGATTTTAGAGCTCATTCCAGAGGACCATTTCATGGCGGCGCTCCAAGAGCTTGATCCGGATGACGTCGCAGATTTAATTCATGGATTACCAGAAGAACGGCGGCAACCAGTGTTTGATAAATTAAACGGCACGCAGAAGAAAGCAGTTGGAAAATTGTTAGGCTACGCACCAGATACGGCCGGTGGAATCATGACCACTGACCTGTTGTCGATGCAAAGCACTTTAACTGTCGGGGAAGCTATTGCACAGATTCGTGCGTTACCCAAGGACGCGGCCGAAGAGTACTACAGCATTTATGTGTGTGACGACAATGAGCAACTAGTAGGTGCAGTGACGTTTCGTCAATTGGTGCTGTCTGCTGCGGACGTAACGCTGGCTGACATCATGGAAGTGGACCCCGTTGCAGTGCGCCCACACGCTAATCAAGAGTTCGTAGCCGATTTAATCGCCCGCTATAATTTACTCTCCGTTCCCGTTATAGATGATAACCATCGATTAGTCGGGCGAATTACTGTTGACGACGCTATTGATGTTTTGACCGATGAGGCAACGCAAGATATCTACCACCTTGCTAACCTTGGCCAAGAAGACCACGTTTCGACGCCGATTATTATTTCTACTCGCCGTCGTGCCCCATGGTTACTCATTAATTTGGGTACCGCCGTTTTAGCTGCCGCGACGATTTCACTTTTTTCGGACACCATTGCCCAGTATGTTGTTCTAGCCGCTATGATGCCAATCGTTTCTGGTATGGGTGGTAACGCTGGTACACAATCACTGACCGTTGTGGTGCGGAGCCTCGCACTCGGTGAAGTTGATTGGAGCCTTGGAATGAAAGTAATCGGGAAAGAGTTGGGCATCGGTGTTTTGAATGGCATGCTCATTGGTGTTGTTATCGGTCTCTTAACGTTTGCGTGGTATCAGAACATTTGGCTGGCACTTGTTATGTTCTTGGCCATGCTCGGAAACTTAATTATTGCAGGACTCGTTGGCGCCTTCGTTCCCTTAGTGCTTCGTAAATTGAAGCAAGACCCGGCGCTCGGGTCGAGTATTTTTGTCACAACCGCCACAGACGTTGGTGGGTTCTCCCTCTTCCTTGGATTAGCCACCCTGCTCATTAGCCTCATTGTTAAGTAAGGTCGTATGTCGGCGTTAGTGGTTACGAATTTACAAAAATCTTACAACGGCGTTCCGGCAGTAAACGACGTTTCGTTTTCAATTGCCGAAGGGGAATTTTTTGGTTTCCTTGGTCCGAATGGTGCTGGGAAAACAACCACCATTGGCTGCATCGCGGGGCTGGTTACTCCAGACTCTGGGAGCATCACTGTTTTTAGTCAGGATGTTGTTACAAATTACCGAGCGGCACGGGCGTTGGTTGGTTTGTCGCCGCAAGAGTTTAATGTTGATATTTTTCGCTATCCTTTAGAAACACTGATAAGTAACGGAGGTTACTTTGGCATTACTGAGGGGGCTGCTAAACTACGCGCCGAAACACTACTGAAGCGGTTTGATTTGTGGGAGCAACGGATGAAGCCATTTCAAAGTTTGTCTGGTGGTATGAAACGTCGTGTACTTTTGGCTCGGGCTTTAATGCATAAACCAAAGTTGCTCATTCTCGATGAACCGACGGCGGGAGTGGACGTAGAAATGCGGCACTGGCTCTGGCAAGAGTTAAAAGATATTCAAGCACAAGGGACAACCATTCTTTTAACAACGCACTACCTAGAAGAAGCAGAACGGCTTTGTGAGCGCGTGGCCATAATCGATCATGGAAAGATTGTGCTTATGGAAAAAACAGCTGAGCTACTCGCAAAAGAGGGCCACAAGAAATTGGAAGAAATTTATCTTGACCTCACGCGAACCGAGGCTAAAGAGAACGGGATATGAACTGGGTAGGGCTGTATACGTTATACATTCGTGAGTTGCGCAAAACATTTAAGTTAGCGGTGCAGACGGTATTCCCCCCTATTATTTCCTCACTCCTGTATATTGTTGTCTTTGGCAACATTCTCGGGTCACGAATTGAAAATATACTGCCAGGCGTAAGCTACATTGATTTTATGATTCCGGGGTTACTTATGATGAACGTCATCTCTGCCAGTTTTACAAACACTTCTTCATCTATCTACATTGGGAAGTTGCAGAATACACTCTCTGAGCTTCTTGTTGCACCACTTTCGTACACGGAGATTGTTCTTGGATTTGTGCTCGCCGCCACTACTCGCGGGTTGGTGGTTGGGCTTGGGGTGTATGGCGTAGCCTTATTTTTCACAACTGCATCCATTTCTCATTTCTGGGCGTTTCTATTTTTCCTTATCGCTACGTCACTGTTGTTTGCTTCGCTTGGAGGCATCGTCGGATTGTGGGGGAAATCGTTTGATCACATTAGTCTTCCTAATACATTCATACTGCTCCCACTCTCTTTCTTTGGTGGTGTCTTTCATTCGGTGCGATTACTCCCTGACTGGATGGCAACAGTGAGCCACTTCAACCCTATTTTTTATATGGTTAATGGCATTCGTTTTAGCATGATAGGAATAAGTGACGTGAACTCCCTCATTGCCGCCGCTGTTGTTATTGCCCTAACAATTTTTTCGTTTGCCATGTGCGTTCGTATGTTCCAACGAGGCTACAATTTGAGGTCCTAAATTCTACACAAAGCTGCGTTGCTCATTCTGAACGGCGGTGCTAAGGTACCGCCGTTTGCGTTTTTAGCGTCTATAGAGACGCTCCATGATCATTACCAGAGGAATAAGGAGGAAAGAACCGTGAGAACATTTAAGCTGCCAATGCGACTCTTGGGACTCGGTTCCGGGGGCGGGAGCACGCTCAGGGCCATCAAGTTGGCGACCATGGAAGGCGGAATCCTTCATGGTCTTGTCGAGTTGGTGTGCGCCGTCGCAACCAACACCAAGGACGCCCTTGGTCTCATCGACAAGCTCACCGCTCTCGGCATGACTGAGGGGGACAATCTTCTCGTCGTGCCGTACAAGGTGAGTGAGGCGGAACACTGGGGGCGAGTTCTTCTTGAACTCTCTCGTCAGTTCGCGGTGGACCATGTTGGACTCTACGGTTGCATCCCAACCGTGCCGGAGTCGTGCGTCAGAGCACTCGTTGCCGAGGGCATCCGCGGCACGAACCAGCATCCGGCTCATCCGAAAGCATTCGGTGGGCCGGGTATGTTTGGGAAGCGTGTCGTGGCGTCGCAGATCGCGTTCGCCCGTCTCGTGCTACCGCGTGATTTCGTGGCCATGTCAGTTTGCCAGGATCTCGATCCGTTTGTCGACGAAGGAAGAGTGCTCCACTTTGAGGAGTGCCCAATTTTGCCGGCAGATGACGTGGACTCACTGCAAGCAAGGCTTCTTCCGACCGAACACTGCGTTCAGATCGAGGCGTTGCGTCGTGCGGCGCAAGGTGAGCTGTTGCCTGTCGATTGTCCCTCGCCGGTGAGGGCAGGAGAAGAGAGGCGGCTCAACTGGGCCAAAGAAATCGGTTTCATGCTGTACCCCGAGGGACGCCCCTATAAGGAGTGCCTCGCGAGAATGATCGAGCGGCGCCGCTGAGAAGAAGGAGTAGGACCATTTTCCATGCCGGGACGAGGGTCGCCGACAGCGGCCGGGACATCCTCACGGATAGTGGGCGCGCGTTGACGGTCGTCGGGCGAGGTGCAAACCTCGATTTCCGTGCGGCGCGTGAAGCCGCTTACCGTCGGGTCAATACGATTCACTGGGATGGTGAGTACCACCGGAACGATATCGCTGCTGGGCTTTAGCCCGACAGCAAAATAAAGGAGGTCAGAAGAAACTAAGGAGGGAAAACGGCGTAGCTTAACAGCAGCGCCGTTTTTCCATATTTAAACATTGCCAGGTGAATCTTCCGGTGTTAAGGTCTCTCGGCTAAAGTTTTGGATTGTCGTTTCACAACCAGTTGAGGGATAGCAATGAATCACATTCAAACTGTATACAAGATGCGCCTCGGGATCGATCCTGTTGCCGCTAGTTTGCTACGGAGACTGCAAGGTCTCAATTACTCGGTAATTTCGCTCGCCATCGAGTCGGTAATGAGGGTTGAGGGCGTCGGCGACGTCCACGCTCTTCTTCCGTTTTTTACTCACCCAATGGTTGAAGTGCCAAGCGTTGCTACGTCTTTGACGAGCACGACGGCACAAGTGAGAGAGGTGGCGTATAGGCGAGCCATGACCGACCCGGAGTTGGCGTCGCTTCGGCGCACAGCACAGGCGCTTGGTCTGCCTGAGTTTACATGGGCACGCTGGGCAACAAGATACGCCTTCGAAGGTGTATCGCACGGAGTTGCCGATGAGATCGTCAAGCGGTACTGCATGAACAGTCAGACGCAAGAGATTCTCGCCCCGGATTTTGCGTACGATACACTCGTACCACAGGGTGAGGTTGGCGGCGTGGAGCACATTGCTGTTGCATCTATGGATGATCAAGAGCTCGCCGCATTATCAAGCAAGCGGCGTCTTATGATGTCGGCTGCAAAGCTGGCAGTCGTTCGTGCCTACTACGTTGCGCTGGGCCGTCCGGCGCGAGATGCAGAACTCGAGGTGGTTGCTGCAAAGTGGAGCGATCACTGCAACCACGAGACGTGGCGTGCGCTTGGCCTACTACCGTTCCTCTTTGACGTAACGAATCGCCTGCACCATAGGCTGGTTCTGAGCGCCTTCGAGGACAATGCTGGTGTGATGCGCTTCTATGGGCGTTACGGTGTAAACGTTAAGGGTGAAACTCACATTTCACCGACGTTCGCTGGTGACCCTTATGGTGGGATCATGACCAAGCATGGTGGTGTCCAGCGGGACATCATGCTCACAGCACTCGGTGCGTACCCGATTCTCGGAACGACGGTGATGGCAACCTGTGATCCTCATCTGCCATGGAATCTCGTCGTCCCTGGCGGTACACATCCGCAGGTCGTGCTTACTGAATCCGTGCGGGGCACGGCAGATTACTGCAACCCGATGGGTATTCCCATGGCATGGTCGCAGTACCTGAAGCACGATCGTAATTGGAAGGGCATCGCACTTGGTCATTGTGTGGGCATACTTCCTGCGAAGTGCGCCAAGAAAGGTACGCCAATGCCGGGCGATTTCGTCGTGCTTATCGGTGGTCTCACCGGTAACGATGGGTTGCATGGTGCGACAGTGTCGAGTGCAGCTGCAACGGCCAAAACCGTAACCATTGACGCTGCGCATGTGCAAATCGGCATGCCGATTGAACAGCGCGGTTTCATGGAAGCGATTCCGGTCTTGAGAGACGCAGGATGCATTCGTGCCTCAACCGATTGCGGAGCAGCTGGCTTGTCGTCGGCATGCTTTGAAATGGGTGAGGACACCGGTGTGTGGTTGAACTTGGCGTGGGTGCCGCGTAAGTGTGCGGCTATGCGTCCCTGGCAAATCTTGCTTTCCGAAAGCCAGGAACGCGGTGTTCTTGCGATTCCACCAAGTATGCTTCCTGAAGCTCTCGCCATACTCCGTGACTATGATGTCCGTTTCGCGGTCATCGGCGTTTTTACGGATACTGGCAGGGCGCAGGCAGTTTACGACAGTGGGCTTTCAGAGCTCGAATGGGTCGGGGCACCGACAACAGAACTCATCGGTGACGTCGCAGTTGACTTGCCATATGACTTTCTGAATGCGGCTCCACTCCCGGAGATTGCTGTCAGGGAACCTACGGTTCGTCCGCATCGTTTCCAGCCGTCTGAGCCTGCAAGCGAAGACGATTGGATTCAGCTCGTTAGAGCGCACCTTGGGCACTACAACATTGCCGATCAGTCTTCCGCTGCGCATCATTTCGACCAGACGGTGCAAGGGCGTACGGTACTCCCGTACATCATTCGCGGAAACAGGGTAGGAGAGTGTGTGCCCGAAGAGCTCTACGTGTCGGGACCAGTGTATGGAAAGCCCTGGGGGCTCGGTGTCGCAGTAGCAACTAACCAGTACTACGGCGAAGTTGACCCTGCTGGGCTCGGGCAACTCATCACAGCACAAGCGGTGACACGGCTCGTATCGGCTGGTTTCGGCCCGGACGATATCGTGCTCAACGTGAATGTGATGAGTCCACCTGTGATGGACAATCCTGGGCATGCTTGGCGATTGAAGCAGCTAGTGGAGTGTGGTTACGGCTACGCTTCGCAAATGCTTCGGACACCAGTCATCAGTGGCAAGGACAGTTCAAGCTGCCGGCTTGGAGAGTGCGATGCACCTCTCGGACTTTCGGTGTTAGCTTTGGGGAGAATGCGGGATACGTCTCGTCTCGTTCCGAAGTTGTTCACTCGTCCTGGGGATACTATCATTCTCTACCATCCGGGGTTGCTTGATGTTCAACTGGGCGGATCCGTTTTCCTCGATCGCTACGGCGAGCGAAGTCACGTATTGCCTTACGTGGACTTGAAGCAGCTCAGGCGGGGACTCTGTCGGGTGCATCGCATGTTCAAGGAGTGTGGATGGAACGAGGGAGTGCATTCTCGTTCGGTGGTGGCAGAGGGCGGATTGATTCGGCGTCTTTTTGAGATGAGCTATGGCAGTGGTTTCGGTTGCGCCATAGATCTTCCTTGGGACCCCCTGAAGTCGCTTTTTGCCGAACTGAACGCAGCGATGATTCTCGTGGTTGATCCGGCTTCCCCTTGGGAGAGGTATCTCGCTCGAGGTGACTATGTCCCTCTTGGTGTGGTTACCGAAGAGCCGGAGATTGCGGTGCATGTAGAAGGAGAACGTCTGTTCAAGGTGTTGCCCGATGCGATTGCAACTGAGTGGAAGAGAACGTTTGCGGAGGTGGTGGAATGAAACCGCTTGTATTGATTCCCTGGGTTACTGGAGTAAACAGCCATGAGGAGAAGGTTGCAGTGGTGAACGCGGTCGGCGGTCGTGCGGAGGTGGTGCCCATTCGGGTGCTACTCGACGGACGTCGCCGATTGTGGGAAGCCGATCTTGTCCTCTGGCCTGGCGGTTTCAGCTTCGGCGATCATGGTGGCGCCGGAACGGTGTTTGCCATCGAGTTACAAACGCGGCTGCGTGAAAGCGTGGAGCGTTGTCTCGAGCGGCAGGTACCGATGCTTGGCATCTGCAATGGATTCCAGGTGTTGGTGCGGGCAGGACTTCTTCCGGCGGGAGATTTTTCCTCCGGATGCACCGCTGTTCTTGACCGCAACCGTACTGGTCGCTTCGAACACTGGCGGCATACGCCCGTGGTTCTCCATGGCTCGAGCCTCTGGACTAAGGGGCTGGATGGAGTGGAGATCGAAATGCCATCAGCTCATGGTGAAGGGTATTTTCAATCCCAGGGTCCTGTTGTTGTCACGGCAACCTACGGCAGCTATGAAGGTGTCATAACCTATCCGGCTAGTCCGAACGGCTGTCCGGTCGCAGGCATCTGCGACGAGACGGGACGGATCATGGGCATGATGCCGCACCCCGAACGTGGTTGTGAGGCAGCATGGCAAATCTACCGCAACGGCATCGAAGCCGTGCGGTAAAGGAGGTCAGAAGAAACAATGGAGGGAAAACGGCGTAGCCTAACAGCAGCGCCGTTTTTCCATTTGTGTAATATTTTCAAATCACAGTGAGTGTTTCTCGAGTACTGTAATCTGGCTTTGCCGGTTACAGCACGGAGAGAAACAAGAACGACCTTTGCTGAGGGAAGGATATATTAACAGGAAACCGGACGGTTTCCTTTAAAGTAGTGAAGCGCTAGCGTAACGGTGTTATTCCCACTCCGTCGTAGCGGGTGGTTTTGAGGTTATATCGTAGAGGACGCGAGTAACGCCTCTCACTTCATTTGTAATGCGCCAGGAAAGGCGTGCCATAAAGTCGTGGGGAAGTTGTGCCCAGTCCGCGGTCATAATGTCGGACGAGGTAATGATGCGAACAACTATTGGGTAAGCGTAGCGGCGTTCGTCACCGGTGACCCCAACTGTTTTTTGGCTGAGTACTTGGGCAAAGTAGTGATAAAATTCGTCTTCACGCTTCACCCGATGAATTTCTTCTCGCACGATTAAGTCAGCATCACGAACGATACGTAGTTTTTCCGGCGTTACTTCGCCGGCAATGCGAATGGCCAGACCCGGGCCAGGAAACGGTTGTCGCCAAACGAGCGCCTTGGGTAGTCCAAGTGCTTCACCCAGTTCACGGACCTCATCTTTATAAAGGTCGCGAAGCGGTTCAAGTAGTTTCCACTTCAATCCTTTCGGTAGCCCACCGACATTGTGATGAGATTTAATAACGCGCGCCGTTTTTCCACTACTCGCTGCAGCGGATTCAATAACGTCTGATTGAATAGTTCCTTGGGCTAAGAAGGTGGGACGGGGGTGAACAGATTTTACTGCACGGTCGAAGGCGCGGATAAACTCGCGCCCAATAATTTTTCTTTTCTTTTCGCCAAACGTAACGCCCTTTAGGCCACGGAGAAATGGTTGCTCTGCATTGACGTAGCGAACACGGCAACCGAGTTGTGACAGAATGGCGCGCACTTCACTTGGTTCATTTTTACGCATTAGGCCATGATTCACGAATACGGCCGTGAGCTGTTTCCCTATGGCTCGGCTCACCAGTGCGGCCGTCACCGTGGAGTCGACCCCACCAGAAACAGCCGCAACAACCGCATTCTGGCCGACAGTATTTTGGATGGCGGTGATTTTTTGGGTAATTAAGTCAGCAACATTCCATGTCTTTTTGCATTTAGCAATCGTGAAGAGAAAATTTTTCAAAATAGCGTTACCGTACTGCGTGTGCTCAACTTCGATATGAAACTGAATGCCGTAAAGTTTTTCTTTCTCATTGGCGATGACCGCATCAGGAGAGTTCGCCGTTTGCGCAATGTGTCGGAATCCTTTTGGTAGTTTCGTAACAATGTCTCCATGAGACATCCAAACGCGATTTTTCTTTGGCAGCCCCTTCAAAAGCGGCGACGACACCGTGGCGTCGAGCAGCGCCGGGCCGTACTCACCACGTTTCCCCCGTTCCACACTGCCACCAAGCTGGTGCGTCATCAGTTGCATGCCGTAGCACACGCCGAGTAGGGGAATTCCTAAAGTAAAAAGTTTCTGACTGCAACTTGGGGCACCAGTTGTATACACGGAACTTGGCCCCCCAGATAAAATAATAGCCTCAGCGTTTTTAATCTGACCAAGCGGAGCAGTGAAGGGAATAAGTGTTGCCTCTACGCCAAGGGCGCGAACACGCCGACCTATGAGGTGAGAGTATTGTGAGCCAAAATCTATAATGTAGACCATGCTTACTGGCGTTTCGGTATAAAGGTAGCCGCGAAGGCGTTGGCGATGAACGAGGTTACTTCGGATTCTGAAAAAATAGCATGATGCAATAAGTAGTTGAGTTCGGCGGCCAGATTTGTTTCATACATTTCCGGCCCATCAGTATTGATAGTCAATTTTACCCCGGCTTGGTGCAGTGTTTGATAGGCGCGGCGTTGCTCATTGAGGGTTTTAAATACACCAACTCGCATATTAGAAGTTGGACATACCTCTAAAGTGATGCCAGCTTCTTTGATGAGCCCCATCAGTTTTTTGTCTCGATAGGCATTGACCCCATGACCTATGCGTGACGGCGCTATTTTCTTAATGACGAGTTCAAGCTCTTTTAATGATCCCTCTTCACCAGTATGGATAGTAACGCCGAGCCCTTTTGCTTTGGCAGCACAGAACAGATCAACGTACTGCGCCATTTTAAATGCGGCTAGTTGTGGACCGGCAACGTCAATACCGATGACGCCGCGATGTTGATACTTGAGAGCTTTTTCGTAAATGATTTCGTTTTGTCGGTAGGTAAATTCTCGGTCAAGCATCAAAATGATGCCAGCGCGCACATCTGGATATTCGAGCATAGCGCGTTCCAGGCCACGAATAGAGGCATGGATAATATAGTCTAGGTCTCGTTCTCCGTTCCGATTGCGTTTCATCGGGTTGAAGCGAATCTCATGGAGTACGATATTGTGTGAGCGGTACGCACCACCGATAGTCTGGTGTACGGCGGGTTCCATTGCCACTGGTGACGATTGAATGAGCTCGGTCCAGTGGTACTTCGCTCGATCGATTTCTTTGAAACTTTTGTAGTTTCGTTTTACCGTAACCATGTCTTCAAACTCCCAGTAGTTTTTCGTAGGGAGACGAATACCTTGATCGTGTGCGAGCGTCCACAATACAGCCGCATCGGCCGCGCCACCAACGTGTGTGTGAAGTTCAGCGAGGGGTAATTTTGCAAAGGGCGACGGTTTTTTTTCTGTCATAGTTAGTTATAATTGGGAGCTTGTTTTTCTATCTGAATAGTATGCGGGTGGCTTTCGGCTCTGCCGGCTGGGGTAATGCGAATGAAATGTTTACTGCACTGCATCAGTTGAGGGATTGTGGAGACTCCAACATAGCCCATGCCAGCCTTTAGTCCACCGATGAGTTGATACACCGTGTCGGCGAGAGGGCCTTTATACGGAACAATACCCTCGACACCTTCAGGTACGTATTTTTTCATTCCTTTTTGGCCATAGCGGTCAGAGCTCTCACCAATCTGCATGGCGCCTAATGAACCCATGCCGCGATACCGTTTAACTTTCTTGCCGTTCAGTAAGGTTGTATCCCCTGGGGCTTCGTCAGTTCCTGCAAATAATGAGCCAAGCATCACTGCCGCCGCGCCGCCAGCAATAGCTTTGACTATGTCTCCCGAATAACGAATGCCACCGTCAGCAATAACCGTAATTCGATTTCCTTTGACGGCTTCTGCCACCAGTATAATGGCCGTTAGTTGTGGTACGCCGACGCCGGCAACAACACGCGTCGTGCAGATAGCGCCCGGGCCGACGCCAACCTTGAGTGCATCAACGTACGGCGCAAAAGCACGGGCAGCCGCGGCCGTTGCTATGTTGCCTACAATCAAGTTAGCGTGCACTTTTTTTCGCAGCGTTTTTACATCCTTAAGGATACTTGGTTTGTGCACGTGGGCGGAATCAACGACGATTGCGTCGATGCCCACCGCGTCTAGCGCCAACGCTCGCTCACTATCGTGTGGTCCAATTGCTGCGGCAACAAGACATCCGGCTTTTTTGACGGTTCGCACCATGGCGACCTGTTCTGGAATCGTACAATTACGATGCAACACCCCGAGACCCCCCAATCGCGCAATGGCAATGGCCATGTTGGCGCCCGTTACGGTGTCCATGGCGGCTGAAAGCAAAGGAATAGAGAGCTGAATATTTGGTGTGAGTTTGGTCGTAGTAATGGCGGTGCTGGGCGAGACCTCAGACAATTGAGGCACCAGCAGAACGTCATCAAAGGTGAGACCAAGCGGCAGTGTTTTCATGGGCCAAGTATAAACGAAAACCGACTGTTCGCACAGTCGGTTTTCGTTCGTGGGCTGTTATCCTATTGGTGGTCCTTCAAGGTAGGTACCGAGATGCTCATTCGATATCGTCAGCACCTCTGGCCATTTGTAACCAAGACCCGTGAAAACATCGCCTGATAAAAATAGTCGACGTTTATTGTCTTGCAATAAATAGACAGCCGGTGCGTTTGCTGTTTTTACAACCCTAGCGGTGGGGTAAGAAGTAATATCGATTGTATCAACCACGAGCACATTGCCCCAGTAGTTATTTGGGTACGACACGAGCGCGGTTGGCGAAGGAAGCGCAATCTTTAGCCACTGTCTGTTTGGCCGTGTCGAGAGAAAATAAACAGTCGCATCCTCGGGCGTTCGAAGTAGTCGCGCGTCTGGATACTTGTTGAGCTCGGCGCGAGAAATGGTGCGGATAGTATTGTAGTCGTACCCATAGTTAGTGAATGATGTTGGGCTTGTTATGTAGTGACGGAATCCATTGGCGTAGAGAGCGTAGACGTCCGGGCTGTTTGCAGTTTTGACGAGCCCCACTGCAGGCGTGTACTCACCCGTGCTCGCCCCAAGGACTCGGCCAGGTGTAGTCGTTGGCTTGTCGTTTGATGGCGCAGGGGTAGAAGTAGACAACGCCTCAAGGCCGTACGAGCGTGCATCGGTGATTGTACAACTAGCTGGTAGTGGGTAGTAATGAAGCGCGCTTCCGGTAACAGTAAAGGAATACTGCGAGCCAGGTGTATGCCGTTCAGTAAAATAACTGTTTAGTTCATGGACACCTTTGGTCAAGGTAATCTTTTTAACGCCGCTCTTTGCAAATTTTGCGTCACCGAGATCCAGCACCATAGTGTCGTCAATGCGTAACCAGGAATCGTTGTTTGAGGTAACGCGAAATTCATACTCTCCGGTTGCGGATACCACGAACGCACTACGCCAATGAACAGCGAAGTGGTACGGGTCGCCCAGTTTCCCGGTGTCAACCGGAAAGAATTTAGCGCCGAAATTAATAGTTTGGTCTACACGGTCGAAGACACGATATTCTGGGTTGTACCAGTAGTTATCATCCGCCACCTCTGGAATATAATTTTCAATGTCGTCTTCTACGCCAATGTCATCTTCCGCCAGGTTGTAGTATTGGCCATAGAAGCCACGTTCAAAAACAACCATATTACGGTCACACGTTGCTGCGGCTGCCGTCTCTAGAGAAGTGAAGGCAGCAGTAGGCACGAGCAGGGCTGCGACAAAAAAAGAAATTGTTTTGCGCGATATTTTCATGATCTTATTACACTCACCAAAAAATAGTGAATTGAATAAGCTAGCACGTTTTGGTTGAATTGTCAAGGCTAACTACTTACTGGGCTTAGTTTTCCTTGGTAAAAGTTTGAAATAGTTCTTCAAAGCTGCTGCTCCTTCTTTGTGAAATAAAGCCGACGACGGTAGCACATCTTTTTTTGGATTCAGCCACTGGTAGCGGGCGTGTTCACTAGAGAGGACGATGTCGCCCTTGCGGTACGTTGCTTCGTACACCACAAGGAAAATATGTTTTTCTGGATTCGAGAAATGACGTCGGAAATGAAATATCGGCTGGCCGATTGTATAGCGAACTTTTGTTCCAAGCTCTTCTTTTAACTCTCTTTTTAACACTGTCAGTAGTGGTGTTGTATGTTCTGTTGCGTCAATGCGACCGCCTGGGATATCAAGGTATCCTTCTGGTGTATAGACAAAGAGGTATGAGTTACCGCGCCGCAGTAATATTTTCAGTCCCACGTTATATGTGGCGTGGGTATGTTTATGACTAGATTTCATAGTGGCGTTTATTGGGGTAGTACCTTTTTTTCGGCAAATTCTCTTTCAAATTAAAAACCGTAAGAAGGCGCCCAGCCAGTATCGGCCAAATCGGGCTTTAGTTCCATAAGAGTACCATCCACTGCATTTATTTTTGCCGCTATCGTACACCGAATGTCTGTTGGGTCCCACGCCCCTTCGTTACATTTTGCGATTGGATGTTTCAACCCCGAATCTCTAAAAATAACCCACCAATAAGGGGATGTAAAAGTTACTAGATAATTTTTTTGGTCGTTTGGATTAAATTCTGGATGTTTCTCTAGCCAGTATGCGACCCACTCATTTTTCTTTGCATAGTCGAGGGCCTGTGCTTGTGAACTTGCAAGGCTCGTTTGTTTATTTACTAACTGAATAGTGAACTCACGTAGTTCTGTATTGAATGTTTCGTATGCTGCAAGGTAATTATCTGCGGTGACATTGGCATCAAATGCAAAAATTTCATCAAGGCTATTAGCCGAAATATAAAATAGAGCAACACCATTCTTAGTTTTTTCTTTTCCAAACGTTGGCTGCGGCGTTGGATCTTCAGGAATTCCTACGGCCAAACCACCAAGTTCAATTACCGCATTGCTTACTGGTTGGTTAGTTGATGCGTCTAGCACCGAAACTAATATTTTGACCTTGCCCGTTTCATTGAGTTGAGACTTTGTATAAAGAAATCCACCAACAGCGACGATGGCAACAATTACTCCTATCAAAATAATATTTGTAAATCCTTTTTGATTGTTCATGTGCGTCTATTTTAGACAGTAATCAATTTTCTATTTTGTGACTAAAATTGTTTTAAAAATTAAACTATGGCAGAAAGACATTATTCAAAACACCTGGCTCGCCACGCCGCCGCTGACCACCTGCGCCATCCAGCCGCCGTAGCCTTTGGCTACTTTGGCGGAGGTGGCAGGCTTCGGACGGTCAAGAACTATGGCTGGCTCGCCAGCCGAAGCTTTTTCGAAGGTTGGTGCTCCCGGCAGGAATCGAACCTGCAACCTTGTGGGTAGAAACCACACGCTCTATCCAATTGAGCTACAGGAGCACGTGAGGGGAGTATAGAGGGGACCCTTGTTGAAAATCAATCCTTCCCATTCCTGAAGCGACTGCTATAGTGCATTTATGATTTTTACTTTTTTGACTGCCACGATTTCTGTAATCTTCTTTTTTGGCGTCTTAAGATTGCAACGAAGGAAAGATCAGATAACAGAAGGAAAGTCAGCTTATCAAGTTTACCAAAGTTTTTTTGCCAGTTTTACAGCCTACTTCGCCATACTTGCATTTGCTAATGTCTTACCTATCAGCCCAATCACGGCGCAGGTGGCATTCTACTTAGCTCTCTACGTTTTTCTTTTTATCGGTCTTGGTTTTTGTCTCCTTTTTACAATTCGAGTGTCTGGCCGGCCAGCGCTGGCGAACATTGTTTTTGGTGTTGCCTCTGGTCTTGGCGTCACCATGTTTCTTTACAGAATGGCTCACTTGCCATTACCGCAGCTCAGTTCAACAAGTCTGTTTTTCTTCTATCGCAACCCAAGCTATACGGGCGGCGAGATTTTTATAATAAGTTTGGGAATCGTTTTCACAGCTGGTTTGTTTGCGGTGCAATTTTTTCGAACGAGCATAAACGCAACTGCTGCACCGGTTCGACGTCGAAGTATTTTTATGGCGCTTGGTGCTGTGGTGGCTGCAATTGATGGTGTCAGCTACTTTGCTAGCCATTTGCTTTCGCAAACTGTTGTGCCGTATGCAGCCACTGCGGGTTTAGTGCCAGCAGTCGTTGGTTTTTTTCTTATGACCTATCCGTTATTATTTCGCCACAAAGAGGAGCTATAAAACCAGTTGTGAATGGATGTGATTATTTTTTATTGTGAAATGCTTCGTGCACCCGGCGCAGTTCGCTATCTGTAAGATGGGTGTAAATTTGCGTCGTCGTAATTGATGCGTGACCAAGCAGACTCTGCACCGAACGCACATCCGCGCCGTTTATGAGTAGGTCGGTGGCAAAAGAATGACGAAGGGTATGCGGTGTCACCTGTTTCATAATACCGGCGACGCGGGCATATTTTTGAAGAAGCCGTTCAATGGAGCGGGGCGTTAGCGGCGCACCGCCTTCTTTTTTTGCCCGATCGTTTTGAATTTTGCCAGCACGGTCGTGTCGGACAAATAGATAGGGTGAAACATCGTGCCGTTCGGCCAGGTACGACTTTACATACGCCCGTGCGTCTGGCGACAAAAAAACAACACGAATTTTTGAACCTTTTCCTCGCACACTGAGTTCCGTTAGGGAACCATTGGTTGGTTCACGGGTGCTCACCTGCTCTCGTTTAAGGTTTGTCAACTCAGAGACACGTAGACCGGTCGAAAAAAGAACGGTCAGCATAGCAGCATCACGCAGTAGGGTCAGTTTTGGCTGCGGTACTCGTCCTGGCGCAGCGAGTAAGCGCTGTAGTTCTTCGCCGGTCAGAAATGAAATACTGCGGTCAGGCATTTTCATGAGTTCAATCTTTTCTGGTGCCAAGCTGGCCACATCTCGTTTGGCTAAATATTTTAGCAACGTGCGCAGCGCAATGAGGTGATAGTTTTGCGTGTTCTTTTTAAGTGCTTCGCCGTGAGTATCAGTAAAGCGATTGAGCCAGAGTCGGTATTGGCGAATATGTTCTGGTGTAATGCGGTTCGTGTTTGTGACACTGTGTTCCTCTGACCAGTCAGCGAAACGATTGAGGTAGAAGCGGTAATTGCGAATAGTCGCCGCGCTGCGGTTTTTTTCAATCTCCAGGTATTCCAAAAAATCTTGAATGTAGTCTTTGAGATTTGCCATAGTGAATATTGTACGACACGGAAAGGCCATACGCTATATGCTGTAAGGTTTTTGATAGTGGTAGGGTGAGCCAAAAAGCACCCCCTTTTTTAAGTTATTTTAAAAAGAAGAAGAGGCCCGCGTCACCAGTGATATGGTGGGGGCCTTCTTCATGTCGATTCGACCGTTGTCGCCAGAGGAGGCGGCAACAGCACGTCAGTGCTTCATCGTCCTGTCGAGCAGGAAGTCAAAGCTGGTTGGGGACTGGGCCATGCGGCGGTAGTGGCACGACCGCAACTCGAGCCCGACCCAGATGGCGATACAGACGCCGACCCAGGTGGTCAGATGCTGCCTGCGCCTCCTTCGGACGAGGGAATTTCGTTTGTCCATTGTTCCTCCTCCTCGCCTTACATTGTCCGCGAGGTTGCGACTTCTAGGCCCTTGGCGAAAAGGCCGACACTTACCGCCATGGTCAGGTACGCCGCGACCTGCCAGATGTTTGGCAGGGTACCGCCGTCGGCCAGTTTGATGACGCTGGCGATGATGGGGACGAGCATCAGGATGCCCGTTACCGTGGCTACATCGCCGCCAGTGTTGTAGGCGGCAACGGTAAACCAATCAGCCCAAAAATAGGCTATTCCCATCGCACCCGCGATGTACAGGTTGCCGCCCTGCGGCCAAATGATCGGCGTTCCCGTCGACCATTTGTAGGCCAAAATGGCCAGGACTACGGGCAGCATCGCTATGTAAAAGCAAAGCAGCACGGCAGTCGGGGTGAGCTCTTTGAGCCGCATCTCGATGACGGCACTCTGCGTGCCGTAAAGCACAGCGCCGATGAGGGCGTACAGCGTTGCCTTGTTCATGGGTGTTCCTCCGGATCGATTTTCAGTGAGCCTTCTGTGTTGGCAACCGCTATTTATGGGGTAGAGCCAAATCTCTCACAGGATGTGAGCGACCGAGTAAAGTAGCGGGTTTTGAGATAAAAGTCAAACCTATTGATTTCCTGATTTCATTAGCAATAGATTGACAACCCCAGCAATATTGCCTATACTGGTCTCTCGCGTACGTTTTTATATATGAGAGGACGCGCTCCCGCACGGGCGCTCGGTGTATTGGGTACGGTCTTACCCTGCACTTGGCAAACCGACGATTAAACGAACAGAGCCTATGCTCGACAAGAAAGCGAAAGACCGAATTATTAAAAAGTTTCGTACCCATGAGTCTGATACGGGCTCGAGTCAGGTGCAGATTGCAATACTGACGTCAGAGATTAAAGACCTGACGGATCACTTGAAGACGCACCGTAAAGATCACTCGTCTCGTCGAGGCCTATTAAAAAAAGTGGGAGAGCGTCGTCGATTATTGCGTTACCTTGAACATGAGGATCCGCAAGCTTTCGAGCAGCTCGTGAAGCAACTAAAACTTAAAATTGCCAAGCGCTACGATCAAAAGACTATCGAGGCAGCTGAAGCAGCGCACGACGCTGAAGTAGAAGCCGAGGCAGAAGCTGAGGCTGAAGCCGAAGCAATGGCAAAAGATGCTGACGACGAAATAGACTAGACATAGATGATTAAACATAGTGAGCAGCGGGTTGGCGTCTTAGTAGACGTCGCCAACATGTATCATTCAGCGAAAAATTTGTTTGGTAGCCGGTTGAACTTCAAGGCAATGTTAGACGCCGCGGTGGGTGGGCGACGCTTGACGCGTGCCATTGCCTACGCGATTAAGTCTGATTCAGAAGAAGAGGTTTCTTTTTTTGAAGCTTTGGACAAATCGGGATTCGAAGTGAAAACGAAAGATCTGCAGATTTTTTCTAGCGGCGCTAAGAAAGCTGACTGGGATGTTGGTATCGCTATTGATGCGGTGACGTTGGCGTCGAAAGTTGATGTCATCGTTCTCGTTACTGGTGACGGAGATTTCATTCCGCTCGTTGAGTATCTACAGATGCGAGGGCTACTGGTTGAAGCCATTGGTTTCGGCGAAACGACATCGGGCGGCCTAAAAGCTGCGGTGGACGATTATATAGATTTGTCGAGCGATAAACGGCAGTACCTCATGCGCTCGCGGTTAGCCATGAAAGCAAAAACAGATAGCAAAACAAAAACGGAGACGCCGTAATTTTATTTATTACCGCACTGCGTATCATGAGCAGGTGGTAGCTACGCTAGTTTTCCGAAATAGTTCGGGCAACTCGTGTACCTACCACACGAATGACGCACAGTTGCGGATGAAAGAATGTCTATGCAAGAAGCAGCAGTCGGCGCGACAATACGCCGCGAAGTAACCTGGGGCGGAAGAACGCTTCAGATTGAGTTTGGTAAATTGGCGAAGCAGGCAACAGCCTCAGCCACGGTTCGCTATGGCGAGACCGTTGTGCTCGCCACAGTAGTGATGAGTCCAGACGTTCGTGAAGGAATGGAATATTTTCCACTCACTGTCGAGTACGAAGAACGGTTTTACGCCGCAGGTAAAATTAAAGGGTCACGCTTCATTAAACGAGAAGGCCGACCATCAGACGAAGCGACGTTAACAGCTCGTTTAGTTGACCGTTCAATTCGGCCGCTGTTTGACGACCGCATGCGAAACGACATCCAAGTCGTGGTGACGGTGCTTTCTTTTGATGGAGAGAACGACCCGAGTATTCCTGCATTAGTTGGTTCTTCGTTAGTACTCGCGCTTTCACCCATTCCTTGGGCTGGTCCCTTAGCAGGCATTCGTGTTGGTCGGGTGAATGGGCAGTGGATTGCAAATCCAACGATTAAAGAATTAGAAGAGAGCGACGTTGACCTCGTCGTTGCTGGAACACGCGACCGCGTGACAATGATTGAGGCTGGCGCCAAGGAAATTACCGAAGATGATTTTTTTGCCGGTATCAATTTTGGTCAAGCACAACTGCTTCCAGCCCTAGAGTTGATAAACGAACTAACTGCAAGTCATGCGGTTGAAAAGATTGACGTTGCCGCGTTGCTGGCTGATGAGGCGGTTTTGGAGCCAGAACTTGCCGAACGAGTACGCACCTGGAGCAGGGCGGAGATTCGTAGCCGATTCTTTAGCGACAAAACAGCAACGAAACGAAATCGTAAAGAAGTACTCGCTACTATAAAGGATGAACTGGAGGCGCAGCTCGTGACGGATCAAATTGGCAAAGAGCGTCGGGCTGTTGCCAAAGCGTTATTCTACGAAATTGTCGAAGAAGAAATTACCCGAGCGGCTATTGAGGATAAGCGTCGAGTCGATGGGCGCGCGCTCGACGAGATTCGACCGCTTTCCGTCGAGGTTGGACTACTACCACGCACACACGGTTCAGGTTTGTTCAATCGCGGTGAGACGCAAGTACTTTCAGTGGTAACGCTTGGTTCACCGGGTGACGAACAGATACTCGATACGATGTCGCTTAACACAAAGAAGCGTTATCTTCACTTCTATAACTTCCCACCGTTCTCGGTTGGCGAGGCTGGACGAATGTCAGGACCAAAGCGTCGTGAAATTGGTCATGGTGCACTGGCTGAGAAAGCACTCATTCCAGTACTTCCAACAAAAGAAATATTCCCGTACACGACGTTAGTCGTCTCGGAAGTTTTGGGTTCCAATGGTTCCTCATCGATGGGTTCAGTGTGTGGTTCGACGTTGGCGTTAATGGATGCCGGCGTACCACTCACCGCACCAGTGGCTGGGGTGGCTATGGGTCTTGCCTCAGACGAGGCTGGTCGCTATGTCATTTTGACTGACCTGCAAGATTTAGAAGATGGAAAAGGCGGCATGGATTTTAAAGTGGCAGGATCAAAAAATGGAATCACTGCCGTGCAGATGGATACAAAGACAAACGGACTGACAAGCGCAATGATTGAAGAGACGTTGACCGCCGCACGCATTGGCAGAATGAAGATACTCGATGTCATGACGAACGTCATCGCGGCGCCTCGAAGCGAAATGTCGGCGCATGCCCCGCGCATCATTACTGTTAAAATTAATCCGGAACGCATTCGCGACCTTATTGGTCCCGGCGGAAAGATGATTAATGAAATTATCGACAAGACGGGCGTCACCATTGATGTTGAGCAAGACGGCACGGTCTTTATCGCTTCCCCAAATGCCGACGGCCTAGAGCAGGCGGTAACGTGGGTAAAGAATTTAACGCGAGATGTTGTGGCTGGGGAATTCTATGAAGGGAAAGTAACGCGACTCATGGACTTCGGTGCCTTCGTAGAAATCCTTCCAAAGAAGGAAGGGCTAGTGCACATTTCAGAGATGGCGCCGTACCGAGTAAATAAAGTTGAAGACATTCTTTCGGTTGGGAAAGACGTGCGGGTTAAGGTCATTGAAATTGATGAGCTTGGCCGCACTAATCTTTCGTTGAAGCAAGCGAATCCGCCAGAGTGGTTTCCACCAGCGCCAGCAGGGAGCGACGCACCGCGTGACAAACGTCGCGATAGTTAATTAGAGAAGGTAGCGTGAACAAAAAGCCACCCTCCCCATAGCGGGGAGGGTGGTGTGGATAAGGTTGGGTATAACTTGGGATTCATTTGCGACTAACTATTCCTCATCAGGCCAAACAATAGTATTTTGTTCGTAAAAGTAAGGTTGTTTTGTCGGCTGTTTCATGCTATACTATGTTCAGTTCATTAAAAGAATAAACAAAGAGCAAAGGAGCTGTGGTCCGAATATTGTTTCGGTACACTGCTCCCCCTACTACACCGAAAAGGTGCGATACAAACACCCGTCTGCGCACCTGAACCAACAAAAATAAAAAGCCCTCAATCAATGAGGAAAAGGTGATCACTCGTGTTCGCAATGTCGACCGAGTTACACCACTAAGGTCGGTAGCGGGGTGCTCTTACGTTTATGACGGGGAAACGCCTTCGGGTTATTAGCCAAAAATTTTCACTACTGCCACCGGCGGTTATGAAATGGGCTACGAACCCGCGAGAGGCGCATCACGCCACATTATTACATAGGGCGCTCGATGCGCCTCTTCACATTTCCGGATGATTTTAGCTTCCTGTTGCTCTCTTGCAAGCAGTGCCGTATACTCTCGTTTGCCCGTGTGGGCATTTCATATTTTTTATGGACAGTACGACTACAGAGCCAATTCGCCAGAAGCTGCTCGACAAAGAGGCCACGTTAAAGAAGGAGCTTCTAGACGTTGCTGATAAAGGTGTTGGTGGAAAGTACGAGGCAAATTTTCCTGATTACGGAAACGATGAAGACGAAAATAGCGCTGAGGTCGCTACCTTCACAGATAATCTTTCGGTTGAGCATGAGTTGACGAGTACACTTCGTGACATTCGTTCTGCGCTCCTCCGTCTAGACGACGGCACCTATGGTGTTTGCAAATATTGCGGGAAGCAGATTGATGAGAAACGACTCTTGGCACGACCGTGGTCAAGTTCATGTATAAGCTGCAAGGAAGAAATTAAGAGTCGAATGTAAGTAGGAAAAAAGTGTGTTGACGCTGCTTGCTGTTATTGCCTTAACTGTTATTGACCGCGTCATTAAAACGTTTGCTTTCGACGCCGCAACGCCGCAGCCGATTATCGGCGCGGCGTTGTCGTTTCATCCGGCCGTGAATCCACTTGGTCCGTTTGGGATACCAATGACGAATAGTTGGGTGCTGGCTCTTGGCGGTATTGCCATCGGCATGTTTAGTATTGTGGTGCTTCATGGTACTGCGCGACCGTATCGTTTTGGCGCAGTGCTCGTGCTCATTGGTGGCGCTTCAAACCTGCTCGATCGTTTTCGTTATGGGTATGTTATTGATACGTTTCGTTTTTCACCCGGTCTAATTTTTAATACGGCGGACCTGTACATTGTGTTTGGGGTTTTCATTATCGTGGGGATGTATATTCGTGAGTGGAGAAATGAGCACCTATATGGCAGCACGAGTGTTCTCAGCAGCGACCGTCGGTCTTGATGCGGTAACCGTTGCCGTTGAGGCAGACGTCGGTCGCTCGTTACCGAGCGTCCTCATTGTTGGACTACCAGACACAGCGGTACAAGAGGCTCGAGAACGGGTGCGGTCTGCGGTGAAGCACAGCGGACTTCCCTTCCCCACAACTCGGGTGACTGTTAATCTGGCGCCGGGTGGCGTAAAGAAAGAAGGGCCACTCTATGACCTACCTATTGCGCTTGCCATATTGCTCGCGAGCGGCGTGGTTACGCCACAGCGGCCAATCGACAAGGTTATGTTTTTGGGTGAGTTGGCGTTAGACGGAACACTTCGTCCAGTGCGGGGCGTGCTGACGGCGGCGCTCCGGGCCAGAGCCGACGGGTTCACTGCAATTATTGTGCCTGTGCAGAATGGACCAGAAGCGGCGCTAGTAAAAGGGTTAACCGTATTTGGGGCGCCGTCACTTGCGGCCGTACTGTCGCACTGTTTATTAGAGCAGGAGCTACCTCGAGCGGTGGCTACGCAAATACCTGATACGTACACAGAACCAGATGATGACTTTCAAAAAATTGTTGGGCAGCAGTTTGCTAAGCGGGCCTTGGAAATTGCCGCGGCTGGTGGTCATAATATTCGCTTGATTGGTCCACCGGGGGCTGGAAAGACGTTACTAGCGAAAGCCTTGGCCAGCATCCTGCCTCCTTTAACAGAAGACGAAGTGCTTGAGGTAACGAATATTTACTCGGTCAGTGGATTACTCGAAACTGCCTGCGTGAGAGAACGGCCGTTTCGTAATCCCCACCACACGGCTTCGCCCGTTGCCTTGGTGGGTGGCGGCAGCCCGGCGAAACCTGGAGAAGTATCTCTTTCGCATCGAGGCGTTCTTTTTTTAGATGAATTTCCAGAATTTCCAAGAAGCGTTCTTGAAACACTTCGACAGCCGTTGGAAGACGGTCGCATTGTTGTGGCTCGTGCTGCTGGCACGGTTGTCTTTCCGGCTCGATTTGTTTTGGTCACCGCAGAGAATCCATGCCCTTGCGGCTATGCGACTGATTCGGAGCGCCGGTGTACGTGCTCATCAGCCGTGCTCAATAAATACCGACAGCGCCTGTCCGGTCCACTTATTGATAGAATTGATTTACATGTTCACGTGCCGCGAGTTCCAATTGTTGCTCTACAAACGGATGGTCGGATAGCCGAGTCGTCGTTTACAGTTCGAGAGCGAGTGCGCGAGGCACGTGTTTTACAAGAAGCCCGTCGGGTAGAGACAAACGCTTTAACGAATGCGGAACTATCAAGCGATCAAATTCGTCAGCATGGTAAATTAACGGCGGCCGCGGAGCAGTTGCTGGGTGTGGCAGCGGAACGGTTAGGCTTTTCGGCTCGTAGCTTTTATAGGGTTATGAAAGTTAGTCGCACTATCGCTGACTTGGCAAAGTCTGCAACTGTCGAAGAGGCGCATATTGCTGAAGCATTGCAGTACCGTGGCGAAGAAGCCGCTTAGCGAACGCAGCGACCGTGGTATACTTTTAGACAATCAAACACTTTCTCAATGGCAAAACGAACCCGTCGACAGGAACGTCGACACACAACAAGAGGCCCCTTACTATCTGCTGAAACAGCGGCTAATTTGTGGCTACTCGTACTTCTGGCGGTGGCTGGGGTGAGTGTCCTGGCGCTCCTTGGTATCGCCGGTCCATTTGGTATGTTTTGGCAGCGGACGCTAGCCATACTGTTTGGTTGGACGGCTTGGTTGTTCCCCGCATTTTTATTGGTACTCATCGCCCTTCGCATTCGACCGTTCCATGGTCGGCGGTCGAGTGTAGTACTTTTTGGGGTGGGCCTTTTTATCCTTTCGTTCGCTGGACTGGTTGATACGTTGATTCCCCTTGATCCAGCGCTTCGGGCAACCGTGGCTGGTGAGGGTGGTGGGTATATTGGTCTTTTTTTACGTTCGCCGCTCGAAACCATTTTAGGTGCGTGGGGTGCTATTTTTGTTCTCTTGGTTCTTCTTTCCGCTGCGGTCGTTATTACCCTTGAAATTACGTTGGCCCATATCGCAGAATCATTTGGTGCAGGCATGTCCGCGATAGTCGATTTTTTTGCTGGTGTGCTGCGAGGTTTCCGTCGGCCAATACCCACAACAACAGTAGCGACCACTGAACGGACACCGTCATTTACGACAGCCGTCGTGAGTCATCCAGAGGAGCCAGACGAAGACCAAGTGAAGGAGGCGGCCGAAGCTGTTCTGCCTGGGCTGACAGCGACTCGTCGGCCGTATAAAGCTATCCCGATTGATTTACCACTAGACCTCTTGAAGCCAAGTTCTGGGAAGCCAACCAGCGGCGACATCAATGCGAATCGGGATATTATTAAGCAGACACTGGGTAGTTTTGGCATTGCAGTTGAAATGGGTGAAATTAGTGTTGGGCCAACGGTCACGCAGTACACACTGAAGCCTGATCAGGGCGTGAAATTGGCCGCTATCACAACGCTCTCTAACGATTTATCCCTCGCGCTGGCGGCTCATCCTATTCGTATTGAGGCGCCAATTCCAGGTCGGTCGTTAGTCGGCATTGAGGTCCCAAACAAAGCAGTGGCTCGCGTGCAATTACGAGAAGTCTTAGAGGGTGAGGGTTTCCAAAAGCGAACATCGAATCTTGCCTTGGCCCTTGGTAAGGATGTCAGCGGCGCTGCGTGGGTGGCTGACCTAGAACGAATGCCGCACCTCTTGGTGGCTGGTTCCACTGGCTCTGGAAAGTCAGTCGCGTTAAATGGGATTATTGTTTCGCTTCTGTATCAAAATAATCCAACAGATTTAAAATTTATTTTGGTTGACCCGAAGCGAGTTGAGTTCGCGGTCTACCAGCACATGCCGCACTTATTGACGCCGATTATTACCGAATTGCCAGCCACAGTGAATGCTCTGAAGTGGTTGCTTGGTGAAATGGATCGACGGTTCACCGTGCTGGCAGCAGCGAGTCATCGCAATATTCAGTCGTACAATTTAAAAGAGAAAGAACGGATGCCGTATATTGTCGTCATCATAGACGAATTGGCAGATATCATGACTGCCGCTGCTTCAGAGGTGGAGTCAGCTATCATTCGGCTTTCACAAATGTCGCGGGCGGTGGGTATTCATCTTATTTTAGCAACGCAACGTCCGTCCGTTGACGTTATCACTGGACTCATCAAGGCGAACATTATCGCCCGCATCGCTTTCTCGGTTGCGTCCATAACGGACTCTCGCACTATTCTTGACATGGCCGGCGCCGAAAAATTATTGGGTCGGGGAGATCTACTCTACGTTTCTGCTGAGGTGACAAAACCAAAACGATTGCAAGGTGCGTATTTGGCCGATGAAGAAATTGCCGATGTTGTGCGGTTCTTGAAAAACAACGCCACGCCGGAATATGTTGACGAGGTGGTAACGAAGCCGAGCGCCGGTGGCGGGGCATTTGATGGTGAACCAGATGACCCACTCTATCGTGAGGCTGAGTCGCTGGTGCTCACCACTCGTAAAGCTTCGGCCTCATACCTGCAGCGTCGGTTGAAAGTTGGATACGCCCGAGCGGCACGACTAATCGATATGATGGAAGCGCAAGGTGTGGTTGGGCCGGGGGATGGGGCGAAGCCTCGGGATGTGTTGCTGGCGGCTGAGGGAGATGATACTGTGGAGGATAGTATTGAAGAATCTACTGTTGATAATGACTACGACCAGTAGTGTCATGCCTCGTATTGTAAGCTCGACGGGTACACCAGCGGTGTTCCGTCGGGTTGTTATTGCGGACGAAATTTCCATTGGCGGAACACTCAGAGCTGCTCGTGAAGCGTTGGGATTCAGCATTGCCGAATGCTCCAGAGCAATTGTTGTTCCAGAGCGGTATCTTAAAGCTATCGAAGCCGAAGATTTTGAAGCCCTACCGGGCCTAGTGTATGAGAAGCACTTTATTACCCGCTATGCACAGTTACTCCACGTAACGGTTGAAACAACGGTGCTTGGTTGGGAAGAGCTTCGGGAAGAAGTGCCAACCAGAGACCAACAGTTTGCTCAGCGAGTAGGCTGGAAAGACCTCATGAGCGGCCCAACCTTCTGGAGGCGAATCGGAGCCAGTACTGGTGCCTTGGCCTTGGTGCTTTACCTGGGAGCGCAACTCGTTACTATGGCGGCGCCACCGAAGCTGGCTATTATTGAGCCAACCGCGGGGGCCATTGTGACGACGGAAAATTTAATTATTGCCGGTAACGTTACTCAGGGCGCGCGGATTTCCATTAATGGGCAATCAATTATCGCTTCGCCAGACGGTCTTTTTACTGTTCCCGTTCGCCTAGGCCCAGGGCCAAACAGTATTCGCATTGTGGCTGAGAAGCGGTATGGCCGGCCGGCGATATTAGAGCGACAGGTGTACTACGCGGCGTCGAAAGAAGCCGCTGCAATTCCAAGCGAAAAGAATTCATTATAATTATGGCAAAAGCAAAACATACAAGTGGCGGGGACCATCGGGATAAAGCAGCCGCATCGGCGATTGCGCAGATCCAAGAGCGCTTTGGGGCGGGTTCAATTATGCGCTTCGGTGAAGCACAAACTATGGATATCGATGCAGTTTCAACTGGCTGTTTGTCGCTCGACTTGGCGCTCGGCGTTGGTGGTGTACCTCGGGGCCGCATCATTGAAATTTATGGTCCAGAAGCATCTGGTAAAACTACGTTGGCGCAACACATTGTGGCCGAGGTGCAAAAGGCTGGCGGTACCGCTGCCTTTATTGACGCTGAACACGCCTTGTCGCCGGAGTACGCCAAAAAAATTGGCGTGGACGTCGACAAGCTTTTTATTTCGCAGCCAGACAACGGCGAGCAAGCATTGGAAATTTTAGAAACACTTGTTCGTTCCAATGGTGTCGATGTTGTTGTTGTTGACTCGGTGGCGGCGTTAGTGCCACGGGCAGAAATTGAGGGCGAAATGGGGGATTCTCACATGGGACTGCAGGCTCGGCTGATGAGCCAGGCACTCAGAAAACTGGCAGGTATAGTTTCAAAGACGCAGACCGTCGTTATTTTCATCAACCAGATTCGAATGAAGATTGGTGTCTTTTTTGGTAATCCAGAAACGACCACCGGAGGCACGGCCCTGAAGTTTTACTCGTCAGTGCGGATTGAAGTTCGCCGAGCGGCGCAGATTAAATCTGGAGAGAAGAATGTGGGAAACAGGGTAAAGGTGAAGATTGTGAAAAATAAAGTAGCCCCACCATTTCAGACCACCGAGTTTGATATTATGTATAACGAAGGCATTTCTGTGGCTGGGGACCTTATCGATACGGGGCTACTTTATGGTGCCGTTGAAAAAAATGGGAACAGTTACAGTGTGGGCGAAGAAAAGTTGGGTGTGGGTAGGGAGACCGCGCGGCAGTATCTGCGAGAGCACAAAGACACGATGAAGCGCATCCGGGAGATTGTTATGAAAAAAGTTGCGGAAGATAGGTTGGCCCAGAAACCATTGCCAGCGCCAGACAGCGAAGAATAAATTTGTTAGCAAAACGAACTCGACCCCGGCACCATGATTCTCATAGCGCCGGGGTCGACTTGTAGTTACGCCGTCCTCCGAGGTGCGTTCTACTTGATGCCCATCTCCTTTGCTAGGCGATGGGCAACTTCGTTGCTCCACACGGCCATGGGCTGGCCGGTGGTTCGGTCGCGAACGTCGGCGAGCAGTGCGTGGCAGGTATTGCCACTACCGGGCAGTTCGGCCACCTGATTGCCCCCGTACCAGTTAGGGACGTTGAAGTGCCACGGCTCACCGAGATCGGTGTTGAGGCTGAAGTAGCTGCAGCCCACGCTACGCATAGCGTGGAACAGCAGTCGCCGTTCCTCTTGCGCCTCAGTAAACACACCATCGTTCACCGTGGTGATGCCGAGATGGCGCAGGTATGTACGCAGGATGGGGTCCTGCGCAACTTCCTCGGCATAGACGGCGGTGTTGATGCCATCCATGTCGAAGTAGTTGATGACCGCCGGCGAGACAGCGACATCGGGTCGCGGGACGTAGTCGAACGGTACGCCCAGGTTGACGTATTTCCCGGTCGTCGTGTTCCGCATCCAGACATCCACGGCTCCACCGTTGCCGTGCGCGGTAATAGCACTTTCCTCGATCTTGAGCGAACCTTCTCCCATATTCGCCTTGAAGGTGAGGAAGAGCTCGGTGGCCTTATAGACGGTGATGTCGAGAGAGACAGCCGCCTTGGCGAGTTCTTCACCTTGGCCGCTCTGCACCAGTCTGCTGATTGCCTCGATGAGGGCGTCGTCTTGGCGCAGACCGCAGTACGACCCGACGTCGTCGGCCTTGAGCCCGACTTCGAGCTCTTCAGCGATTGTCAGATCTTCGGGATTGAGGCCTCGTGACCTGATGATCTGTCCGCGCAGGTAGCGCCAGAGCGCCGCCTGCACCCACCAGGGTCGCCAACCATCGACGACCACCAACTGGCGGTTGTGGTCGATGAGCAGCTGGTCTACTTCGAGTAGTGCTCCGAGTACTGGTATTCGTACGAAGATCGTGGCAGGCCCACCGAGGCCGCGCCCGTAGTACTCGCACAGGCCGTTGACCTTGCCGACGTTGTAAATCGGCAAGGTGGCGACATCGACAATCGGAACCAGCGGATCCGGATTTTCGACGTCGAGAGGTGAGATCGCCACCCCTCGATAACCGGTATCGTCACCATCGAGTCGAAGCTGCCCTGCTTCGCCTTTGAGCCATGCCACGCGCTGCCGGATGATCGGTTCATTTCTGTATTTCAAGTTCCGTGCTCCTGTTGCTGTTTGCACCTTGCTGGTGCGAGTTTGTGGTTTCGTAATGCTACATCCGGGCACCGTTGCACCCATCGTAAATGCAGCAGTTGCTTTAAGGAATGTTCTACGCCTCACTTCTTCTTACCGTACCTCCCTATGAAATTTTCAATGTCCAAGTAACGAGCGAGAATATCATTATTTTTTAAATTTGTCAATCATCAACTTTTAAAAGGGAGGCCGCCAGGTTTGAACCAAAGCGGCCTTGTGAGCAGGGCGAACCTGACTCTAGGTGCCGGAGGTTAATCCGGCTTCATGTTTCAAATTTTTTCCCCAACCGGAGGCTTAGGGGCAAAGCCTGACCTGGCTAGGAAGCAGGTCCCTGATGAAGTCAGCATTTTTCTCCGTGCCACGGGGGAAAAAACTGACGTTCACCCGTCCATTCTCATGGACGGACGTGACCGACCCTCTTCTGCCGGGGTCGATACCCGGAATCTCAACCGCGAGTACTCTCGCGTTTTGTTGGAGGCCAGCCTCTTCCACCTCACCACCACCATTTCTCGTTGCCTTCATGTCCGTATCCCTGTACTGCGGAGCTAGGTGTTGTAGGGCAAGCTGCTCCGCCTGCTTGCGACTACGAGGTTGCTCTTATCATATTGGTTGTCAACCAAAGTGGTCATTGCGACGTGGTCGCAATGTTTAAAAAGTCAGTAGTCCCACAGCAGCGGGGCAACAAGAGAGTCAGTAGTCCCACAGCAGCGGGGCAACAAGAGAGTCAGTAGTCCCACAGCAGCGGGACAACAAGAGAGTCAGTAGTCCCACAGCAGTGGGGCAACAAGAGAGTCAGTAGTCCCGAAATGTATACAACTCTCTAGCTCATTGATATAATATAGGCACTGGACTGGTGTGGTAGCAACATAAGTGGGTGCGTCGCAGGAATTCTTCCCGCCACACATACATCAACTGCGACAACGCCGTTGTCACACTACCCATTTCAGATCAGAAGCCCCGCGCCAGAGACCAAAAATCTGGCGCGGGACCAACTTCATAAAACTTTTTATATGTGTTGCGGCCCGCCTTCTCTTGCGAAAAGGCGGGCCGCGGTCGAAAAAGAGGATGGGGTACGGATCCTCAGCGCTGACAGTGTGCCAGACTGAATTTGATCCGTTCGGCGTCCAGATTTGTGAACGTTGCCGTTCCTCGCGTGCTCTTCACCACGACAGGAACGGTGACGAGGTGTCGCGGCCGCCCGAGCCCTTGCTCATACGCCGCAACCTCCAGATTGCGCCAGTCGATCTCCTGGCCGTTGGTCGGCAGCAGGATCACCGTCAGTTGCGCATCTCTCCTCGAAACGCGAACACCGCTGTGGCTGCCAGTCTTTGCCACGAATCCGATGTCGCCTTCAAATATAAAGGAACACAGCAGATCGTTCGTGCTACGAACGACCCGGCGTCTCCATTCTGCTGCAGTCTCCGGCTCAGTTACCGCGGCAGCCATCGGCTTGCGGTCCCGCTTTCCGTCACGAACAGGAATTCCTTTCAAGATGTACCCTCCGGTTGTGTAGTTGACCCACGTTCAGGGTCGGCCAGATTTAACCACGTAGTAGGAATGGCGTCAATTAAAAAACACAGCCCCCAATTGGGGGCTGTGTTTTTGTTGTCTTTTTTACTACTACACCCGTTCTACGTATTCTTCCCGTTCGGTATTCACCCGAATGGTGTCACCTTCTTTGATAAACAAAGGAACATTTAGGGTAGCGCCGGTTTCTAGCTTCGCGGCTTTCAAAACGTTGCCTTGGGCGGTGTCACCACGGGCACCTGGTTCAGTTTCCAAAACCTTTAACTCAACCTTCTTCGGTAACTCAATGTTAATGGGTTTGTCGTTGTAGTACAGGACGTCGAGAATCTCGCCGTCTTTCAAAAAACTAATTTTAGTGCCAAGTACCGAAGCCGACAGAGAAAATTGCTCAAAGGTATCGCCATCCATGAATTGCAATTGGTCACCCTCTCGGTAGAGGTAGCTCACTTTGCGCCGAACTAAGTCAGCTGTTTCTACTCGGTCGCCAGGCTTAAAGCTAATTTCCAAAACCTTGCCAGTAATGAGGTGGCGCATCTTCGTTTGCATGACAGGCTTCCGTTGTTGCATACGAACAAAGTTTGCCTCAAGCACAATGAACGGTTCGCCATCGTAATTAATGACGAGGCCAACCTTGATGTCGTTTAAAGTGGAGATCATCCCCATACTGCCTGACTACTGTTGGTTCACAAACGGTAGCAACGCCATTACTCTTGCCCGCTTTATAGCAGTGGCGAGCTTTCGTTGATGCGTGGCGCAGACACCACTCTTTCGCCGAGGAACGATTTTTGCGTATGACGATGTGTATCGCTGCAGAATCACGGTTTCTTTGTAGTCGATGTCGTTGATGCCGTTAACGCAGAAGTGACAGTAGCGACTTTTTGGCGCAATGGCCGAGGTGTGTGAAGTTGGTTTGCTCATAATTAGAATGGAATGTTTTCAAGTTGAATTTCGTCTTCGATCGGTTCTGGCTGAACGCCTTCATTGCCGTTACTCTGCGGTGAGTTGCTGGTAGTGGGGCGGAAGGGCATTTCTCCACTAGCTTTGTCGAGCATGATAAAGTTTTCTGCCACAATCTCCGTTCGATTCTTTTTTGCGCCGTCTTGCGCCTCCCACTCGCGAGTCTGCAGCCGGCCTTCGATGTAGATTTTGCGGCCCTTGCCAAGGAAACGGCCGGCGATTTCTGCCAATTTACCCCAGACGACGATGTTGTGATATTCGGTGCGCTCCTGTTTCTCACCGGCTGGCGTTGTCCAGCTCCGATTGGTAGCAACACTAAAGGTCGCGACGTTTTGACCTTGTGGTGTTGCTCGTACCTCTGGGTCGCGGGTTAGGTTCCCAATGAGGAGAACCTTATTTAGACTCATTGCCATAAAAGAAATCTAGCTGTTTTTTACGCTAACGGAGCTTCGTCGACAATCCTCGATAATTTTTCATCGAGCTCTTCGGCGCTCATGGCTGGGGTAGCACTCTCAGCGGCCGCTTCTTCGGCCACGCCAGCGGCGACAGCGCGCTGTTGTCGACGAGCAGCCAATCGGGTGCGTAGTGCTTGCTCTCGCTCAATCGTTGCGGCACTCTTTACCGGTTTCTCAACAATGAGGTGGCGCAATATGTCTTGCGTCAAGCGGAATGTTTCGTTCAACTTCGCCACGGCACTTGGTTCGGCACTGAACTCAACCAATCGATAATACGCGTAGCGCTCGTGCTTAATAGGGTACGCCAAGCGACGTTTTTCGAGATTGACCTCGTGCGAAACTTCACAGCCGTTTACTTGCAGCTGTTCTGTTACTTTTGCGATGACTGGAGGAACACCATCGTCGCCAGTGCTGCCGGCGACCATGTAGAGCAGTTCGTATCGTTTCATTCTATTGGGTTAAAAAAAATAAGAGCGGCCCGTATGGCACCGCCCTCGCCACCACATTGGTGCGAAGTGCTTTGCCGGTTCCCAGGCCCTGTGCGTGGGATGTCTCGGACGAGTCGCCGAGACACAAAAGGCATATAATTTATACTTGCCCACCCTATCACGCTTGTACCTGGTGCGCAAGTATAGAGAACATGTAATACTAGGCCGTATGGCTAAATATGTCGTTATTTTTGGGCGCGAACCGGCGCTCGCTTTCGCTGAGTTGACTCGGCTTTTTGCCCGTGGCGACGCCACTACCGGCACGGCACAGTTGCTCGGTTCAGTTGCGGTTGTCTCGGGACTAGAGGCAAGTGCGGCGGTTCGTTTACCAGAACTATTGGGCGGAACGGTAAAAGTTGCGGAAGTACTAGGGCAGATTACGAACATCCCCAAAGCTCATGACGTCAGCCCCTGGCTAGACATTTTACTACCACAGGTAACACGCTTGCGACCTGCAACCTTCGGCATTAGCTACTACACAGCGACAGGCCAAGCGCCAGGTGCTCAGGCAGTAGAAAAAATTGGCTTGTCGATAAAACGGCATTTAAAAACGCTCGGCGTTTCAGGTGTGCGCTGGGTCAATGGTCGTGGTCAGCCACTAACCTCCGTGCAAGTTACGGGAAACAAGTTAACGCAAGATAAAAACGCGGAGTTTATCGTTGTCATTGGTGATGAAGTTGCTTACATCGCTCGCACGGTAGCCGTTCAACCTTATGAAGCATGGGGTAAGCGAGACTATGGTCGACCACGACGGAACGCTCGGGCCGGCATGCTACCACCAAAGTTAGCCCGGGCAATGGTTAATCTGCTGGGTATGCCTATGCGCGGCACACTCCTTGATCCGTTTTGCGGTTCGGGAACTGTTCTCATGGAAGCGCTACTGGCTGGTTGGCAAAATGTTGTAGGAACTGATATCGCCAAATTGGCAGTGACTGACAGCGCGGCCAATATTGATTGGTTGCGAGAACACACGCCAGTTAGTGGTGAGGTAAAACTTTTTACAATACCCGTACCAGACCTAGCGACCGTTGTCCCTTCGGAGAGCGTGCAGGGAATCGTTACTGAAGTTGCCTTGGGCCCACCGTGCGCCGCACGGCCAAATGAAAAAAGCGTTGCGGCTATGAAAGAACCCTTGCTGCCGCTGTATAGTAAAGCGCTCGAATCGTTTGCTGCAGTTTTAATTCCTGGTGGTCGAGCAGTCATCGCCTTCCCGGTGTGGGAAACAGACGAGGGCAGTGCAATTGGTGTCATTGCTGATTTAGTACTTGATATGGCTATGTTCCGAGTAATCCCGTTTCCTGATGGCGCGCAAACAAGCATTTATCGTAGACCCGGGCAGGCAGTTGGCCGTGAAATCATTGTTCTCGAGAAGCCCGTAAACAATTGAGAGCACGGTAGTTTCCTGCTATTCTTAAGGAGTGACGGAACAAACCAAAATAGGAAAGGAGGTGAGGATATGAAAAATCTTCACATGTTAACTTTCCTTCTTCTCGTTGTTGGCGGCCTTAACTGGCTTTTGCAGGGTCTTTTTGGTTGGGAAATTGGTTCACTCTTTGGTGGTATGGATATGGTTATTTCAAGAGTGATTTACATCTTGGTTGGTTTGTCTGCTATTTACGAAATAGGTACCCATAAGTCGACTTGCAAGATGTGTGGTATGAAAACCCCATCAGGAATGCCCACCGGTTCAATGTCGTAATACGGTTTTTGCATATTCCCCTAAGATAAAAAAGGGGAGTATGCTGGTATGTTTCCATGTACTAGTACATGGAAACATAGTATGTAACAACTGTTTGGTGCTAGGTGCTGAAACGAAAGTGGCAGACATCACCATCAGCCAGGGTATATGTTTTTCCTTCGAGCCGGAGTAGCCCCAGTTCCTTTGCTCGTACTTCGCCACCTGTTTTAACCAATTCTTGCCACGGAATAACTTCAGCAGCAATGAAGCCGTGTTCGAAATCGGTATGAATAACACCAGCCGCTTGTGGTGCCTTGGTGCCTTCGTGAATCGTCCACGCTCGAGTTTCTGTGGGGCCGCTCGTGAAGAACGTAATCAAGTGTAGTAATTCATAGGCTCCGGAAATAAGCCGATCAAGACCGGAGCGCTCTAAGCCGAGGTCAGTGAGATACGCCTTGGCTTCGTCGGGTGCTAGTTCGGCTAGCTCAGATTCAATTTTTGCAGAAATACGTATTGCGCCATTCGTCCCTATGCTGGCGGCATTTTCTTCGCTGACATTCTCGACAATTAAAAGTGGTTTTCGGGTGAGTAAATTTATAGACTGCAAAATCACAGCTTCATCTTCGGTTGTTTCAACGTCACGTACATGGTTAACAGTATTCAGTGCTTCGGCTAATCGACGGCAGAGGGCAAGTTCGGTGGCTGCACGTGCATCCCCACTGTTCGCTCGACCCTCGGTGGCGGCGATGCGACGCGTGACCGTATCGAGGTCTGCCATGGCGAGCTCCAGCCCGATAGTAATTCGATCACGTTCAGGATCTGGTGTGCCGTCAACGTGAATGATGTTTGGGTCAACAAAATCTCGAACCACTTCTACTATAGCGTCCACTTCACGAATGTGTGCCAAGAATTTATTACCGAGGCCCTCGCCTTTGTGCGCGCCAGCCACTAGCCCCGCAATATCAACAAATTCAATCGCCGTTGGAATAATTTTTACCGATTTTGAAACAACAGCCAGGGCTTCAAGTCGCTCATCGGGCACAGCCACCACGCCCACGTTCGGCTCAATGGTGGCAAAGGGATAATTTTCAATAACGACCTGTTTTTTTGTAAGCGCCTTAAAGAGCGTCGATTTCCCGACGTTTGGTAGACCAACGATGCCAACTTGAAGTGCCATAGAATAGGTAGTGTTGCGCACTATACCCGGTTTCGTGTAGATTTGCCAGCAAGCTTGGGTACATTCAAAGATACTCATGAGGAGGAATCGTGAAGAAAGCAAGAGTTACGGTTGGTTTCTCGTGTGCTCTCGAGGTCGTTTGCCGCGGCATCGAGACTGGCGCCGCGGGCAGCAAATTGAACGGTGTCATTGAGCTCGAGCTTGGTGGTACTTCATTCAACGTTGCGGTCGCCTTGAGTCAGGCTGGTTTTTCACCACACTTGGTGGCGACCATTGGCGGACACGACGAGTTCGCGCCTATCGTGCGGCAGAAGCTGAAGGCGACAGGCATCGAAGCAAGTTTGTTTCCGGTTCGTAAACGGACACCGGTTTCACTCCTGCTTCCAGAGAAGAAGTGGCTCCTGACCGATCGTCGTGGCATGGACCGGCCGTTACGAGCAGCAGAACTTGAGGAGCTTCATCGGCATGCGGCCCCGACCCGTGTCGTGACCGGACTGCTGCCTGATGCAGATGAGGTCAAAATCGCACGAGCATTATTCCGGCATCAAACGCCGGATCGTCGGCTCAACATTCTCAACCCGCGTGCGTCGCTCGTTGTCAGTGACCTCTTCGACCTCTTGTTGCCGCAGATCAACTGGCTGGTGTTGAACAGGGAGGAATCCGAATTCTTCTTCGGGCTCGGCAGTCGAGTGGATCAGTTCTTGCACCGCCACAATACGGTGCTCGTGGTGACGAGAGATACGGAGGGGGCACAAGTACTCACGGGCGGCGCTCGATATCGAATTCCGGCGTATCCGGACATTGCGGTGGTGCAGGAGACGGGCGCCGGTGACTGCTTCCTCGGCTACTTTCTCGCTTCCTACCTGCAGAAGATGCCCTGGCAGATGTGTCTGAAGCGAGCCGTGGTAGCAGCGGGACTCAAGGTAAGCAGGCCGGGTTCGGCGTCAGCGCCAGAACGACATGAGGTCGATGTTTGTGTGGCTGGTTGGCACGAGGAGGTCGCCGTCGACTCAGTCACCTGAAGAAAATTTAAAGAGGAGGGAAGCAATGCGGGGGACAAACTTGTCCCCCGCGCTTCACATTTCTCTTAATATTGTTCAGACTGAGGATTATGCAAACAAATGTGCCCCACATTATTCTTGATATTGAAACCACGGGTTTCCGGTGGGATGGCGGCGATGAAATCGTTGAGCTCGCTGGCGAGCGATTAGTGGGCGGTGTTGTCGTCGACACATTTCATTCGTACATGACGCCGTTTCGTCCTGTGCCGCTTGACGCCAGTAGAATTCACGGCCTCACGACCGATTTTTTGCGCGAACAAGGGGTGCCTCCACGAGTTGCACTGCAACAGTTTGCTGACTTCATTGGAAACGGTATTTGGGTGGGGCATAATGTGCGTCGGTTTGATTATCCGTTTGTGGCCTATGCCTTTGAAGAATACGGCGTTACCTATGCGAAACATCCTACAATTGTCGACACACTAGAACTTGCTCGGCAACATTTAAAACTCCCAAATTACCGGCTGGGGTCGGTCGCAATGCATTTCGGCATTAATAGCGATGGTGCTCACCGGGCAGGTCGAGATGTTGAGATAACGAGGGAGGTCTTTTTAAAACTAAGCCTTCATTGACAGCTATTGTTCTCGCGCTTAGGCTGTGAGCGAGCTCCAAGACTACAGAGTTCAAGGAGGTATCGAATGCACAATGAGGATCTTGCGTTACCCGACCCGGTTCTACCGGTACAATTTTTCAGCCGCAGCGCCCTAAAGGAGTTACCTTCGGGCGAGCACCGTTTATTCATTGCGGTGCTGAGAGATGCAATTCAGTGCGTCCAGAAGCATGCCTACGCCCGGGATCGAAAGCGGCAGGGGCTGTACCAGGATGCATACGGCTGGCTGCTGTCGGACGACTCGGCATGGCCCCTCAGCTTCGTGAATGTATGCGATGTTTTGCAAATGAATCCGGACTACATCCGGAAGGGTTTGCGGAACTGGACATCTCGTGGCGGGACGAAACGGAAGGAGGCGCATTCTGTCGCAGCGACACAACCAAGGGCTGTTGACCCGGCAAGGTGCGATCGCTGTCAGCGGCGGTCAAAACCCCCCAGGGGCGGTCGGCTCTGCCTTTCCTGCCAGTCGAGTTACTACTCGTACCAGCAGAAACACGGGAAGATGCCCGTAGGTGAATTCATCAGAAATCTCGCCTATCGAGCGCGTCGGCAGCAGGATTGACGAGCGAGAAGCAGCAGCCCGCCGCGAGAAAACAAATCTCGCGGCGGGCGCTCAGCATTATGCTACAATGCCGCCACTATGGAGATGCAGGTAAAGAAAATTTTGTCTGAGCAATTTGGCTACAGCGAATTCCGACAAGGGCAAGAAGCAGCTGTATCGGCTGTGTTGGCTCAGCGTGATGCGCTGGTTGTGATGCCGACCGGTGCCGGTAAATCACTCTGCTATCAATTGCCGGCGTTGGCACTGCCCGGCCTTACGATTGTTGTTTCCCCGCTCATTGCCCTTATGCAGGACCAAGTGAGCGTTCTTGTAGCGCGCAACATTCCAGCGACGTTTATAAATAGTACGCTGTCGACAAATGAATCTGTTGCAAGGCTTGCTGCGGCACGCTCGGGAGAAATAAAGTTACTCTATGTGGCTCCAGAACGATTTTACGACCAGGCATTCATGCGGGGCTTACAGGAGGTAACGGTTAGTCTGTTTGCCGTCGACGAGGCGCACTGCATCTCTGAATGGGGTCACGATTTTCGACCAAGCTATCTTCGGTTGAAAGATGTTTTACAAACACTTCATCGTCCGCCTGTCTTGGCGCTGACCGCCACCGCCACGCCGGACGTTCGTCGTGACATAATTGCGTCGCTAGATCTTAAAGATCCGGCGGTGATTGTAACTGGGTTTGACCGACCCAATGTAACGTACGGGGCAATTCGAGCCACCCCAACAGAAAAAATAGAACATGCAGTCAGGCTCGTTCGAGAAATTTCTGGGCCGGCGATTATTTATGCGGGCACCCGTGACGCGGTTGATACCATGCGAGAGGTGTTAGCGGTGAACGACATTTCCGTTACGGCGTATCATGCGGGTATAGACAAGGCCGACCGAGAGGTCTCGCAACAGCAGTTCATGGAAGGGAAAACTCGAGTGATGGTAGCAACGAATGCTTTTGGGCTTGGCATTGATAAGCCAGACGTACGACTGATTGTGCACATGGATTTGCCGGGTACACTGGAAGCGTACTATCAAGAAGCTGGCAGAGCTGGGAGAGACGGTAAGCCAAGTTACGCAGTATTATTGCATCATCCGTCTGATAGGTATCTACGAGAGTTCTTTCTTGAAGGAGAGAATCCATCGCCAGCTTTTATTCGAGCAGTCTACGGGTCTTTGGTTCGACAGATTGGGGATGTGATTAAAACGACGTACGCAGAGATCCTGGCCGCGACTGGAATGAAGGCTCCGGAAATGGCAGTCAGCACTGCCCTAAAGGCACTTGAACACGCCGGCTATATAGAGCGTCCGCGTGAGTCTGCTTCCGCGGCGGGCGTGCAGCTTCTGCAACCACTAGCCGAAGTTGATGCTGCCATTAATCGTCGAGCGCGGGTGCAACGAGCCGTTTGGGAGGCACTGCGAGATCGGTATGGTAAAGCACTCGAAGTAGGCGTTCGATTTTCACCTGAAGAGATTGTTCGCAGTGCGGATTTCAGCCGAGAAGGGTTAAGTCGGTCACTGAAGGCGCTCACTGAGCGGGGGCTCTTGGCGTATGCTCCGCCATATCGGGGGCAGGAGATTAAAATTTTAAATCGAGTCATGCCAGAGGCACTTGCCTTACGGTGGGAGCTCCTACGCGAGAAACGCCGGCATGATGAGCAGAAACTTAATCTCATGGAAGGCTACGCTCACGCTGTTGCTTGTCGGCGAGCATTCATTCTGCGCTACCTTGGTGACACCGTGGCTAACGAACGGTGTTTCGGGTGCGATAATTGCGGCGCTCGTTAGTATGCATATTCTGAATGGAAAAATAATTGCGGCTGCTATGGATAGTGCCATGCGCGAGCAGGTGGCAGCATTGCCTTTTGCGCCAACCCTGCACTGCATACTCGTTGGTAGCGACCCGGCGTCAGTGTTGTACTTGCGTCGCAAGGGCGAGGCGGCCGACCGCCTTGGTATCCAATTCGCGCTTCATCACTTACCCGCCACCGTCAGTGCAGCAGTAGTGGCTGACACCATAGCCAGCCTCAACAAAGAACCAGGTGGTTTGATATTGCAGTTGCCTCTACCTTTAGCGCTCAGACCCAGCACCGATGCATTAGTTACCGCCATTGACCCACAGCATGACGCTGATGGATTAACAGATGCAAATCGTCAACGGGTTTTACGCGCCGAACCGGACGCCTTTCTTCCGGCGCCCGTTGGGGCGGCCATCGCACTTTTGCAAACCGTCGACGGCATAGTGCCAGTTGCCACACTCCTTCCTTTTTCAAGCAACTACCGGCCGTTTTGGGTTCCGGTGCGTTTTGTAAATAAGTCAGCCGTGGTGGTATCAAACGGTGATTTCTTTGGCTCAACTTTGTGCTCGGTATTAACCCAGGCTGGAATGCACGCTCGGGTTATTCGTAGCGACGCGAAAGACTTAGCTGAAATTTTAGCAGGTGCGGCTGTGGTAGTTACGGCTGTTGGTAATCCTCAATTTTTGCGAGGAAGCCAGTTTGCACTTGGCAGCACCATTATAGATGTTGGAACAACCTTAGTTGACGGAAAAACGATTGGGGATGTCTTGTGGGACGAAACATTGCAGTCGGTCGGTGCTGCGACACCAGTGCCTGGCGGTGTAGGTCCTGTAACGGTAGCTATGCTGTACGCAAACTTAATTCGATTGTGCAGAGCACAACGTTCCTAGAGCTCTGGATATAGAGGGTGAAGTGTTGTTAGTTCTGCAACTGTACGTTTTACTTTTTCACGCACTGCTTCGTCTGTTGGACGACGTAGGATGTTTGCGATGCATTCGCCGACTCGCTGCATATCTTTTTCGGTGAATCCTCGTGAGGTGAGAGCCGGCGTGCCGAGGCGGATACCTGAGGGGTCAAGTGGTTTCCGTGTATCAAACGGAATCATATTTTTGTTAACCGTAATGCCGACACTGTCCAGCGCTTCTTCTGCTTCTTTTCCGGTGAGACCAACTGGGGTAACGTCGATTAAAAGCAGATGGTTGTCAGTGCCACCCGTAACAAGACGGACGCCGGCCGTAGTGATGGTTTCTGCTAAGGCTGCGGCATTCTTTACGATTTGTCGGCCGTATGTTTTGAAATCGTCAGTGGCCGCTTCGGCGAGCGCTACGGCGATAGCCGCCGTTTGATGATTGTGCGGCCCACCTTGGAGTCCTGGGATAATAGCGCTGTCTACAAGCGTATCGAGCGTCTTTGTTTTTGCACGTTCATAGTGTTCAGCCAGACGGTCGGTGAGACGAGGCACCAGAATTATTGCTCCGCGTGGCCCACGCAATGTTTTGTGCGTGGTCGTCATTACGAGGTCTGCATAGGGCACGGGAGAATCATGAACGCCGGCAATAATGAGACCTGTAATGTGGGATATGTCGGCGAGCAAATAGGCGTTTACTTCGTCGGCTATGGCTTTGAATGCGGCAAAGTCAATTTTCCGTGGGTAGGCGGTGGCGCCACACACAATGAGCTTTGGTCGTTCACGCTTGGCGATAGCACGAATTGCATCGTAGTCGAGGAGTTCTGTTTCCTTGTTCACCCCGTAGCTGACGCTCTTATAGTAACGACCAGAGAAATTGAGGCCGTAGCCGTGCGTGAGGTGACCACCGTGGCCAAGTTCCATACCAAGCACGGTGTCGCCGGGATTGAGTAAGGCAAAAAAACATGCCTGGTTAGCTGGTGAGCCGGAATACGGTTGCACGTTGGCATGCGCTACACCGAATAACTCTTTTGCCCGACTGCGTGCCAGTTCCTCTATTTCGTCGATTATGCTGTTGCCGCCATAGTAACGACGACCAGGATACCCTTCGGAGTACTTGTTGGTGAGCACAGAGCCGAGTGCTTCGATTACGGCTAAAGAGGTAAAATTTTCAGACGGAATCATTTCTAAACCATGCTGCTGTCTGGCCAGTTCTGCTGCTATGAGCCCAGCAATGATTGGGTCTTTAGATTTAAGATGTTGCATAGATTTAGGAATCGTATGCTCTGTAATGTGGGATGTCAAAGTGGATTGCCATCACTAATTTCACGTGCTAGCGTTCGGGATATGGAAAGCATTGCAAGCAGAATTGAACATTCCTGGCAGGTGGCGATTGGCGCTGCTAAAGCGGCTGGGGAATATATCGCACAGCACCCGCTGGAAGGTGGTGGCGTTCGATTTAAAGATGAGGCGGGGCTTAATGCTGTTACTGAAATTGACGAGGCAGCCGAGCGGATTATTCTCGACACAGTGCAAAAAACATTTCCCGAAGATAGCATCTTTTCAGAAGAGTCCGGAGATGTTGCCACTGGGTCACTATGGAAGTGGGTAATTGATCCCTTAGATGGAACCACAAATTTCACCCATAACTTAGCACATTCTAATGTTTCTATAGCGCTTCTCTACGACGGTAAGCCAGTGGTAGGGGTGGTGTTCAATCCGTTTACTAATGAATTGTTCAGCGCGTACGGGACAACGCAGTCAACGGTGAATGGGGTGCAACTGCAACCATCAATATGCGCCGTGGCGAGTAAAGCCATAATTACCCTGGGACGCAGCAGTGAAGGTAAGGCAAAAATTCGTCACGCTGCACTCTACGGGTACTTGCATCCCTTAGTGCGAACCACGAGAGTGCTTGGTGCGTCAGCAATTGACCTTTGTATGGTAGCTGCGGGTAGGATTGACGGCGCAGTATGGAATGATATGCGGCACTATGATGTTGCCGCCGCCGCTTTTATTGCACAGAACGCCGGCCTTATCGTTACTGATTTTTCTGGCTCCCCATTTAACTGGGCAGTCCCGCTGAGTGATCTCCTCATAGCTCCGGTACAATTACACGCCAACCTAGTGAACCTCCTTAAGAATAGTTAGTTGCTGAGTCAGGACGGAACGGCTACACTGCCGATACTATGGTGTCTATTGTAGAGAAAAAACTGATTGTTTTTGATTTGGATGGTACATTGGCTGAAAGTAAGGCTATTATGGACAGTGAAATGTCCGGCCTTCTGGTGCGCCTTCTCAGGCAACGACTCATCGCGGTTATCGGCGGTGGAGCATTCTACAAATTTGAAGAGCAATTCATACATTCGTTTCAGTGCCCAGACGAACTGAAATCGCGCTTACTATTGTTCCCAACGTGTGCGGCGCGAAGTTATCGGTTCGAAGCAGGAGCGTGGAAAGAATTGTATGCTGATATGATTCCCGAACCTGATAGGCAGAGAATTCGGCACGCATTCGACAGCGTTTTTATGGAGGTTGGTTATTCGCACCCAGAGAAAACGTATGGTGAAATTATTGAAGACCGTGGTACGCAGGTAACATTCTCCGCTCTTGGCCAACAGGCTCCAGTGGCGGAGAAAAAACTATGGCGAGTAACGAAAGATTGGCGGCCGCTTATACAAGCAGCACTTATGGCTCGGTTGCCAGAGTTTGAGGTTCGGTTGGGGGGTGAGACGTCAATCGATGTTACAAAAAAAGGGGTGGACAAGGCATACGGCATTAAACAAATAGAACAGCAGACCGGCACTGCTATTAAGGAAATGGTTTTCATTGGTGACGCTCTTTTTGAGGGGGGGAATGACTATCCAGTGAAGGCAATTGGCGTTGATTGTTTGGCAGTAGCTGGGCCGTCGGACACGAAACAAATTTTACGGGAGTGGCTTTTTATTCTTGAATCAACTACATAAGTATGGCTTTACCAACACCACCAACAGTTGAACAGACGTATTACGTTATTTTGCCGCTCCTACGCCGTGTGGGGCAACTCCTTCTTTCTCGGCAGCGAGAACTGGTTGGTTTGTCCGACAAGCAGCGCCATGTAAAGGCACAGGAAATTGAAACAGAAATTCGTTCGTTTTTGTCGACGACACTGCATCAACTTTTTCCAGCTCATTCGGTGCATGGTGAAACAGGCAGCACGAACGCGCCCTGGCAGTGGGTGATAAACGCGTTTGATGGTGGTCGTTACTTTTTTCGTGGACTACCACTCTTTACGACATCCTTAGCGCTTCGAGAGAAGGGCGAAGTTGTGCTTGGTGTCGTGCTTGAACCAGCAACGGGGAATGTCTTCTCGGCTCGTAAGGGTGAAGGCGCCAGTCTTAGCGGCCGCCCACTAGCAGTTTCTGAACAAAAAGAGTTGGCTGGTGCTGTGGCGTACGTTACGAATGATAAACCAGCCGCTACGGCATTAACGGGGGCTGGCGCAGTTCACGTTGATTTAGATTGCCTCTCCTTGGGGCTTTGCTACGTCGCAGCTGGTGCGTACGACATTGTTGTTGCGCCTACGGACAGTGTCAGCTTGTTTAAGAGTGCAGCTGCTCTCCTCGTGGCTCGTGAGGCTGGTGCATTGCTAACTGACAAAGCCGGCGTGCCACTTGGTAGTTCAAAACAAACAAGCATCCTCGTAACAACAAAACATTTGCAAAAGAAAACAGTTACTATCCTGGCGTAGCTGCTATGGTTGGTTTTTTTGATTCTGGTGCAGGAGGCCTAACGGTATTAAAAGCCGTTCGTGCCCGGCTACCCTCGCTTGATGTCGTGTACCTGGGGGACACAGCTCGTGCGTTGTATGGTAATCAGCATCCCGAAGCAATTCAGCGCTACACTCGAGAAGCGGCGGCTTTTTTGGTCGCGCAGGGTGCAACGATTATTGTCATTGCTTGTAATACTGCCTCTGCTGTTGCTGCTGAGGTGTTGCGTGCTGAGTTAACTATGCCGGTGTTTGATGTTTCAGATGCCTCTGTGGCCGAAGCTTTGCGCGTTAGTAAAGCAAATCGCATCGGCGTCATTGGTACTCGCACAACAATTGCTAGCAAAAGTCATGAGAACCTTTTACGGGCGGCCTGCCCGGAGGCGACTATCTTTACGCAGCCAACGCCACTCCTCGCACCACTCGTGGAAGAACGGGCGTGGCGATATCCGGAGGCAATGCGTATTTTACGGCGGTACTTAAAGCCACTTAAAGAGCGACACATCGACACCCTCATTTTGGGGTGTACGCACTACCCAATGATTGCGCCACAGATACAGCGCATAATGGGCAAGCGGGTAAAATTAGTGAGTTCGGCAGACGCAATGGCAAACAAATTAGCACAGTACCTTGCCGACAATCCAAATAGTGAATCCTCCGGCACAGGAATCATGAAACTATTTGCCACCGGAGACACGGCCCATTTTACAGATACCGCCAGATGGTGGTTGGGTGAATCGGTGCGAGTTGAAAAAGCAGTGCTTAATTAGTATGGAGTGGGCAGGAAAACGAGTTGCTGTAATTGGTTTTGGTCGTGAGGGGCAAGCAGCAGTTCGCTATCTACTTTTGAAAAATGCTGTTGTAACAGTTTGTGACGCGCGAGAAATTGTAGCGCAGGAGGCGGCAGCGCAAGAGTTAAAAGAACGAATTACATGGCAGCTTGGGCCGGAGTATCTCGCTGGATTAAGCAGTTTTGATTGTATAATGCGAAGCCCTGGGGTGCGCATTATGCCAGAGATAAAAGTCGCGGTGGCAGCTGGCGTAAAGCTCACCAGCCCAACGGCTGAATTTTTTGAGATGTGTCCAGCAAAGATTATTGGTGTTACTGGAACAAAAGGAAAAGGCACGACAGCGTCGCTAATCGCTGAAATAATAAAAGCTTCTGGTCGTACGGTGCACCTCGTGGGGAATATTGGCGCGCCCGCCATTGCGGCACTGGCTACTATCAAGGCTGACGACTTCGTGGTCTATGAACTTTCAAGTTTTCAATTGCAAGACCTTTCCGTTTCACCAACCATAGCTGTTGTTTTGGGTATTACCGCTGAACATCAGGATTATCATAGTTCAATGGCGGAATATGTTGCGGCTAAAGCAAACATTCTTCGCCATCAGCATGAGAACGATATTGCTATTATCACTGTCGACTACACTGCAAATGAAGCATTAGCAGGCAATGTACATGGGAAACTCGTTCCCATTAGCACAAAACGAGTGCTTGAATACGGTGTCGGCATTAGTGAAGACTCGATCATCTCCACGCTTGAAGGAGAGCAAACACTAGTGTTGCCGATTACCAATGTGCGTTTGCCTGGCAGATTTAATTTAGAAAATGTTATTGCTGCTGTAGCAGCTGGACTTGCTTTAGGAATTCCCGAAGCGGTTATCGCTGAAGCGGTCGCAAATTTCCATGGTTTGCCGCATCGGCTTGAGCATGTTCGAGATGTCGCCGGAGTAAGTTATTGGAATAACTCATTCGCCACAACGCCAGAAGCCACCATTGCTGCTGTGCAATCATTCACTGCCCCCATTGTGCTAATGCTCGGCGGGAGCGATAAAAAACTTTCGTATGATGAACTTGCTACTGTTATTGCCAGCTCAACCGTACATACAATCGTCGGCATTGGTCAGAGCGCTGTAACACTCTACACGGCAATTGAAGCTGCAAGTGTTCGACAAGGGAAAACCCCACCGAAGTATGTCTCAGGCGGGGAAACCATGGCGACTATGGTAGCTGCTGCGAAAGCGTGTGCTACCTCGGGTACGATTGTTCTGCTGTCACCAGCGGCCGCTAGTTTTGATAAGTTTTCAAACGCCTCTGAACGGGGGGACGCCTTTAGAACTGTCGTGCAAGCGCTCTCGTAGTGTCGCTTTAACCACGCTTGGCAAGTGCCTCCTCTAGGCGTTTTAGGGCAACGATAAACGCAGCCGTGCGCATGCTTGTTTTATATGATTCTTTCGCTTTCCAAACAGCAGCAAACGAGTCGCGCATAATCGGCTTTAATTTTTCTCTAACCTGCTTTGCTGTCCACCGGATACCTTGTTTATTTTGCAGCCATTCGAAATAGGAAACCGTGACCCCGCCGGCATTGGCCAAAATATCTGGCACGACGAGAACGCCACGTTTGAGCAGTTTACTATCCGCTTCTGGGGTAGTTGGGCCGTTTGCTACTTCGAGAATGATTCGTGCCTTGATACGACCGGCATTTTTCTTGGTAATCTGATTTTCGAGCGCGGCTGGAATAAGGATATCGCAGGGTGCTTCGAGTAGTTTTTCGTTCGTTACGCCTTTGTAATTTTTACCATCGCACACCGATCCAACGCAGTACATCGAACCTATCATACCGCGGTCTTTTTTTGTGGCCATCACGTTTTTGGGGTCCATGCCTTTGCCGCGGACGTCGAGTATGCCACCAGTAGAATCACTTAGACCAATGATGCGGTAGCCGGCTTTGTGAGCAAGCGTTGCCATATGAAAGCCAGCGTTCCCAAAACCTTGAATGATAACGCTGGTTTTTTTGGGGTTCAGTTTTAATTTTTTCGCGACATCTTCTAGCACCATGTAGGCGCCGTCCGCTGTGGCTGTATCGCGACCGAGCGAGCCACCCTCAGAAATTGGCTTACCGGTAACAACACCCGGTTCCGCGCGGCCGACAATGTGCCGATATTCGTCGGCAATCCATGCCATAATCTGCGGGTTTGTATTTACGTCTGGTGCTGGCACGTCTCGTTCTGGGCCGAAGACATCTTTCATCATTCGAGTGAACGATCGTGTTAGCCGTTCCAATTCTCCGCTAGAAAGTTTTTTGGGGTTAACAGTGATACCACCTTTGCCGCCACCCATTGGTATACCCACGACGGCGCACTTCATGGTCATCCAAAGGGCAAGCGCCTTCACCTCGTTCTGGTCGACGTTTGAATGATAGCGTAAGCCGCCTTTGTAGGGGCCGCGGACGTTGGAGTGTTGCACTCGGTAACCGGTAAACAGTTTTTTTTGTCCGTCATCCATTACTACTGGAACGGTAACTTCAATGACTCGCTCTGGTTTACTTAATGTATCGAGCACTGCCGGCGGCGTGTTAGCAATTTTGCCAGCCTGTTGCAGCTGGGTTAGGGCATTCTGAAAAGCATTCATGGAGTTATCAACGACTTGGTAGCCCAATGGCCTGGCGCACTTTTTTCATAGTATGCAACGCAATTTTTTCAGCATTTTTTGAGCCATTGCGAAGTGTCGTAAGCATTGCTCTTGGCCGGCTACGCAGATGCAGGAACTTTTTTTGAAAGTCTTCGAGCCCGACGCAGATGTCGTTCGCTAGTGTTTCCTTTAGCTCACTGTAGCGAATAGTTCCGGATTGCTGTTTTGCCCGAAATTCAGCGGCCACTTTTGGCGTGCTGAAAGCATCAAGCAGAAGGAATAGGTTGGCTACCCCAGCCGCCACTTCGTTTTTGTCTCCCGTGCCACTGTCTGTGACTGCTCGGGCGATTTTTTTCTTAATGATTGCTGGTTCGTCGTCCAGAAAAAGGCAACCGGTCGGTTCGGACTTACTCATTTTACGGTTCGGATCAGTTAGGCTCATTAGCCGTGGTACGCTTGTGTAAAGTGGCATCGGTACGGTGAACACTGCGCCGTAGCGAGTGTTGAATTTTTTGGCCACGGTGCGCGTCAGTTCGAGGTGCTGCGTCTGGTCGTCTCCAACCGGGACGAGGTTGCCATTGTAGAGAAGAATATCGGCGGCCATCAAGGTGGGATAGGTGAACAGGCCGACGTTGGCGTTGCCTGGTTGCCGGGCGCTTTTATCTTTATACTGCGTCATCCGTTCTAGCTCACCCATGGGCGTTACCGTGTTCAGAATCCAAGCTAACTCGGCGTGGGCGGGAACGAACGACTGCAAGAACAAGGTGCACTTTTTCGGATTCAACCCAGCAGCCAGGTAACTTGCAATGATATCTATGATTTCGGCTGTTTTTTCTTTTGTATTGTAGCTTTCTGTCAAAGCGTGCAAGTCAGCCACCATAAAGAGGCAGTCGTGATCTGTTTGGAGCGTAACAAAGTTTTTGAGTGCGCCAAGATAGTTACCGACGTGTAGTCGGCCAGTGGGCTGAATACCAGATAAGACCCGTGAGCGAATGGTAGCCATAGATGGCAGCAGCTTACACCTTCTTGAATAACCCGAACAGTTGCCGTGAACGATTTAATTCAAGCTTAATGCGTTCTCTGGCCGTTCTTGTTTTAACGAATTGCAGCCAGTCTGGTGACGGGCGAGCTCGCTTTTTGTCGATGACAATATCAACCATATCACCAGACTTAAGTGGCGTTGAAAGGGGCATCAGCTTGTTATTAATACGCGCCGCGACACAGTGGTTACCAATGTCTGAGTGAATGTGATAGGCAAAGTCTACGGGTGTGGCTTGATCGGGGAGTGCAATGACGTCTCCGCCGGGAGTGAAGACAAAAATATTTTCAGGGAAGACATCAATTTTTAAGTGCTCGAGATACTCGGTGGTGTCGCGAATTTCTTTCTGCAATTTTACGAGCTCTGTTACCCATGCGTACCGTGGGCTGTTCATTTTTATGCCTTCCTTAGGCTTACCTTGTTCGGTGTAGTACCAGTGTGCGGCTGGGCCGTAGTGTGATTCTTCATCCATGGCTTTGGTGCGAATTTGGAATTCAACGATTTCGCCAGGGCCAACGAACACGGTCGTGTGCAGCGATTGATAACCGTTTGGCTTCGGTTGGGCGATGTAGTCTTTAATACGGCCACGGAGCGGCTTCCAGAGTTGGTGAATGATGCCAAGGACGGCGTAACATTCGGTAACGTTTTCAACAATCACGCGTACGGCTACGAGGTCATAAATTTTTGAGATATCACGGTCGTGGCGCAGCAGTTTTTTATAAAGACTGTACAGAAACTTGGCACGCCCTTCGATGTCGAGCACCGTGATAGTTTGGTTTTCATCAAGTTTATCGCGCAGTAGTGCCATTACTTTTGCCAAGTTCTTTTCTTTACTTGGCGAGGTTGTGGCCATGAGCTGCGATACCCAGGCGTACGATTCTTGGTCGGTGTATTTGAACGACAGGTCTTCTAGTTGACCTTTAATTTCCCACATGCCGAGGCGATGCGCGATGGGGGCGAATATTTCCATACTTTCGAGCGCAATGCGCTGGCGTTTTTCTGGCGCTAAGGCGTCGAGCGTTTCCAGGTTGTGCAATCGGTCCGCGAATTTAATGAGAACGACCCGAACGTCTTTTGAAATGGCTAAAAACATTTTTCGCAGGTTTTCCACGTAACGCTCCATGCCTCGGTACTTGAGCGTGCCGAGTTTTGTGATGCCTTCCACCAGCGCCGCCACATCAACGCCAAAATTTTCTCGAATGTCTGGCACGGTGTATGAGGTATCTTCAGGAACATCGTGCAACAATCCGGCGATAACCGTGTTCAAATCGACTCGCATGGTGGAGAGCTTGTTCGCAACTGCCAAGGCGTGCGTGATGTAGGGTTCGCCGTTGGTGCGCTTTTGGCCCTGATGTGCCTGGTCGGCAAATTCATAAGCCAGACGAACCATATCAAGATCAGCTCCGGGAAATTGTGCTGCGAGTCGTTTGAGAAGTTGCGTGAGTACTTGGGGCTCCTTTGGCTTCTCCATAAAGGTTATTTCTACGTTTCCGATTGCATGCCGATATAGCCGCAACCCTTCATAGAGCAGCGTACCGCGCCTTTGGCTGCGAAGACAAGCAGTGAGCCGCAGGTTGGGCATTTCTCGCCGGTTGGTTTAGACCATAGCGCAAATGAGCAGGCCGGGTAGGTGTTGCAGGCAAAAAAGTTTCGCCCACGCTTCGAGCGTTTTTCAACGAGGTCACCCTTACCGCAGCCAGGACATGGTACCCCGGTGGATTTCACGATTGGTTTAATTTTTTTGCATTCTGGATAGCCGGTGCAACCAAGGAAGGTACCAAATCGCCCACGTTTAACGGCCATGGGCTTGCCACATAATTCACATGGTTCTGCCGCAAATGTTTCTGCTGCCACCGCTTCGTCGCTCCCCGCTAGCGGCTTTGTGGTGCGACATTCCGGGTATCCGGTGCAGGCCAGGAACCGACCAAAGCGACCGAACTTTACCACCATCGGTTTACCGCAGGTGGCGCAGACTTGGTCACTGGCTTCTTGGGTTATGCTCTCTTTACTGATTTCAGCATCTTTTACTATAAGGTGCTCTTTGAATGGGGTGTAGAAAGCACGCAGCACGGGCACGAGCTGTTTTTCACCCTCAGCAATTTCATCGAGCTCGCGTTCCAGCGTGGCGGTGAACTCAAAGTCAATGATTTCTGGGAAGTGTTCAACTAAAAGGTCATTTACCAATTCAGCGAGTTCGGTGGGATACAGCCGTCGTTCTTTTTTTTCAACGTAACCGCGGTCTGTAATGGTGCTAATGGTTGGGGCGTAGGTTGATGGTCGGCCGATGCCATGTTCTTCAAGCGATTTAATGAGCGTAGCGTCTGAGAAGCGAGCGGGGGGTTCGGTGAAGTGTTGCGTGCCGCCAACTTTTTGTAGCATTGCCGTTGCTCCAACAGTAACGTCCGGCAAGTCGACGTCGTTTGCATCGTTATAGTAGACCTTGCGCCAACCATCAAAAGAAAGAACTGAGCCACTCGCACGGAGTGTATAGTCGGGAGCTTGCACGGTCGCCACGTCAATTGTGGTAGTGCGAACAATTGCCTCCGGCATTTGCGAAGCTATGGCCCGTCGCCAGATGAGTTCGTAGAGCTTCTTTTGTTTCGGGTCGAGGTACTCTGCCACTGACTCTGGAGTGCGAAGCGCGCTTGATGGGCGAATGGCTTCGTGTGCCTCTTGGGCGTTTTTGGAACGTGATTTAAATCGACGCGGCTCTGTTGCGTACTCTTTGCCGTAGGTTTCCAGAAGGTACGTCTGTGCTTCAGTTAAAAATTTCTCTGACAGGTTCATTGAATCGGTTCTCATATACGTAATGAGACCGACGGCACCTTCGTCACCAATGGTTACCCCCTCGTACAGTTGCTGCGCCACCATCATGGTTTGCTTCGGACTCATATTGAGGCGACGGCTAGCCTCTTGCTGCAGAATAGATGTGGTGAAAGGCGGGGGTGGTGTTTTCTTCGCTTCGCGGCCGTTTACGTCCGCAATTTTGTAGCTGGCTTTTTCAAGATCAGCGACAATTGCATCGGCCGCCGATATTCCGGGTAGGGCAAATTTATCGAGCCGCTCACCATTACGGGTGAACAGTGCGGCAGTTATAGTGCCAGTGGGTACGGTAAAGTCAGCTTCAATCGTCCAGTACTCTTCAGCATTGAAGGCTCGTATTTCTCGTTCTCGTTCCACAACCATTCGTACGGCGACCGATTGTACACGACCGGCTGAGAGACCTCGATAAATTTTTCGCCATAGAAATGGAGAGAGTTCGTAGCCAACTAATCTGTCGAGCATTCGTCGCGCCTGTTGGGAGTCGACCATTCGCTCGTCAATGGTGCGTGGGTGCTCAAGCGCTTCAGCAATCGCTTCGTCAGTAATTTCATGAAAAGCGATACGTTGTGAGTTTTCGTTGGTGAGGCCAAGTGCTTCTTTGAGGTGCCAGGCAATAGCTTCCCCTTCACGGTCTTCATCAGTTGCCAGAATGACCATGTCAGCCTTTTTGGCCTTGAGCTTTAAAGCAGTCAGATTTTTCTTCGCTTTCAAAGGCACGACGTACTGCGGTGCGAAATCGTTCTCTATATCGATACCCATTTTCGACTTCGGCAAGTCGCGGATGTGGCCATAGGAAGACATGACAGAAAATTTCTTGCCAAGGAACTTCTGAATGGTTTTGGCTTTTGTTGGCGATTCAACGATGACGAGTTTCATAATAGGCAGAAGCGTACTCGAGGGTTCTGTAGGGTGTCAACCTTAGTGGTCATTTCGATAACATCAGAATGTTTAAAAAGCCAGTAGGCCCGTTACCTTAATTAACATTCAAAATTTTTTGAATGTATTGAATATTGGGTATCCCGCCATTTTAGGCGGGACATCTTTTTTCATTCCTGTTTAGCAGGAATGCATAGATTATTAGTAGTGCCGCTAGCAAGCGGCGCAGCAGCGGGGCAACACTTCGACTCGCTCCGCTCGCTCAGTGTAAATAGTTTAATTTGTTTGGATTCTTACAATTTTATATATCGTTTCCCGCCCACATCTCGCACGAGGCCAGAAAGCTCAAGCGAGAGGAGTTCAGTGGCGAGTATTGTTGTTGATAATGAACATCGTGCCGCTAGGTCATCGAAGTATATTGGTTCGTGGGAAAGTGCCGCCATTATGTTTGTCGCGGTTGCGCTCAGTTGTTGATTGAGTTTTTTTGTTGGCGCTACTCTCGGTTCTAACCCTAATGCAACGAAAACGTCTTGCGCGCCAGTAATCACGTGCGCTCCGTCGTGTAGTAGCGCGTTGCAGCCGGCGGCGTTTTCTTCGGTGATGCGCCCAGGGATGGCTAAAATTTCACGGTTATAGTCGAGAGCCAAACGAGCGGTGATGAGGGCACCGCTTTTCAGTGGTGCTTCGATGACCAATGTTCCAAGGCTTAGACCGGCTATGATGCGATTGCGTTCCGGGAAATGATGTTGACTCGGCCCAACGCCGGGTGGGTACTCGCTCATAAGGAGGCCACCGGATTCGACAATTTTCGTTGCCAGTTGACGATGTTCTGGTGGGTAGATATCTGATTCTGCAATGGAACTACCGAGCACAGCAATAGTTCGGCCGCCAACTTCAAGTGTCGCCTCATGCACGATTGCGTCTATGCCACGCGCCAGACCGCTCACCGTTGTTAGCTCATTTTTTGCCAGCGCTTGCGTTAGATGAAGCGCGGCTACCTTTCCGTACTCAGTCATTTTACGTGTTCCGACTATTGCGATTGTCGGTTCGACAGGTTTGTTCAGGGGGAGTACACCACGGTAAAAAAATAGGTGTGGTGCGTCGGGTATTTCTTTTAGGAGTGCGGGGTAGGTACTATCTGTCTTGATGACAAATTCTATGTTTTCGCGACGCAGTTTCTCTTGTGTTGTTGTAGAATCGTTGGTTGTACGATAGGTAAAAAATTTCTCAATTGTTTCATGCTCAAAGTTCAGGCCGCGCAATGTTTCACGCGATGCACGCCAAGCTGCTTCACCGCTCGGCAGATACCTGGCCAGCTTTCTTATTTGTATAGGCGCCAAAACGAAGCTGAGTGCCAGCCAAAAATCTCTATCTTGCGTTTCAGTGGCCATTTCTTAATACTATAAGGGTATGTCTTGCATTAAGTGCGGAACACATCTTCATCCAGACGAACATGGTGATTGCCGTGAGTGCGGTGCTGCGTACGACGAGGTAAATAAAGAGGTTCGGATTTCAGGACAGCGGCAAGGAGAGACGGAAGGCAGCGGAGGTGCGCAAGAGGAAGCATTGCGAGAAGAGGATAGTAGTGAGAAACAGCTTAATTTTTTTGGTAGAGAAAATAGACGAAGTCGACGAGCGGCGTAGCCTTTATGTAAAAATTTTAGCACGGCTGCTTCCTTGACAGGAAGCCTTTTTCTTGTTAAGGTGCCGCGTCGAGTACGGGTAGTAATGCGCTACTGCACTCGAAATGAAATAACATTTCCGGGGTTCTTATCTGGGAGCGACGAACGAACCACTACCCCTCCTAAGTGGGACAAGTAGTCAGCGAGTAGTGTGGTTAAGGTAACTACCAAACACCCCACTCGCTCCCAGGTAAGAGGTTCGGAAAATAAACAGCACCGACGTACGTCGGTGCTGTTTTGTTGTTTGAGTTATTTTTTCTTGCACTTAAGGCTCGCTTTTTAGATAAGATTTTTATTACTCTTTTGCTTGCTTAAAAGAATAGAGACCAGTCCGCCGTAGGCCGATCCGCCTTTGGCGGAAAAATGGCACCCTCGCTTCGGCAGCTACGCGGTTTCTCGCAAAAGTTGCAGCACAGCCATAAACTTCCCTTCGCACACGCTCAGGGTCGAACAGTATGGCTGTTTCTCGCTGCAACTTTTCCTTAACCGCTGGGCTGCCTTTGCTATGGGGTTCGTGGGAGTCATATAAAAACTTTTTGAAAAGGGAGCGCCGCGGGTACGCTCCAGGTCGGTTGACCGGAAAACGTACCCGCGGCGGGTGCCATGTCAGGGTTGGATTCCCTGTTGACACGAGTCAGCGATGCTGACGTTGTTGAAGAAATTCAGATGTGCGAAGCGACTGGAAGCCGCCCCGCTTGGTTCGGGTTCAGGCCTTCTTGTGGCTGTGGCCGCCTTTGTCGAGGATGCTGGCGGCTTCGTAGTTGTGCGAGTTGTTGTCGGTGCCGACCTTGGTGTCGATTCCGATGGATCCCTCCTTGTTGCGCACGAGCGCCGGGGAAATCGTCTTCTCGGTCTTCAGGATCGCGTTGGCGGTGCCGGTGCCGACCTTGGTGCTGGTCGAAAGCGCGGTGCCCTCCATGGCGTCAGCGATGTCGGCACGATGAGCCGTCAGCGCAATCGCAGGATCGTCGGCGGCGATGGCCGAGGTGAGGGCCGGCATCGTGGTCGTCTTGCCGGTGCCGTTCGGAATGATGGCCGTGCCGGTGTTCCCGACGTCGACGGGAGCGGCGGCGATGGCCTGCAGAGCGGGGTTGCCAGCCGTAGCAGCCGGCGGCGACGAATACACCAGGAGTGCGGCGAGGAGGGCGAACCCTCCGTAACGGATCAACTTCATGATGGAACTCCTTCTATTGTCTTCCGATTGTCATTGAACGTTTCGCCTTCAAGCTAGTTTCTCGAGGGAATCCCGAGCCTATATCTAGTATCTTGAGTGGCATCCCAAGTCTAGCTTCTTTTCTTGAAGACTTCCCGAATGGGCAACGATATAATATAATTTTTTCCTTTTTTGTCAACAAATTTTCCGCAGTTTTAAATATCTAGGATTGACCTTTTGCCCTTCTTTTGCTTTACTATGCGGTCGCTTCAACCGTAGAATTTGTTTGCGACTACTGACGAAACGTCGGTACATCAACCAAGGAGGGCTATCGTGAACCGTCGCCGTGCACTCATACTCGTTCTTTTCGTCGCCGGGGTCGTGGCTCTTTTCGACAGCTACTCTGGCGCGTTCAAGGTTAACGCGGCAGGAAACTGCCGCGGGTATTCACTCAGCCGTTAGGAGGTTTTTCGTTTCAACCCAACCGACGGAACGTCGGTAGACAACTTAGGAGGAAGTCCAATGAACGTTCGTTCCATTTTTGCCCTGGCTCTTACGGCGGTTGGTGTGATCGCCATCCTCCACAGTGACGCCGGAAAGTGGGCAGCGCCCGCGAAGCCGGTCGTTGCTGAAGCGGACTGCCCGGGCAGCACCCATGCTGTTCGGCACCACCACCGCGAGGCCGAGGAGTACATCCTCGGCGGCGACGTTGTTCGGGCCATTCACGAGATCCAGCTGGCTTCGTTGTTCTCGTGTGACGTCAGCCCTGGCATCAGACACCTTCAGGTGCTGGCCTGGAACAGCCTCGCTCAGGCTCATTTCCAGCAGGGAGCTTGGCCGGACAATGGTCATGCACAGCAGGCGCTCGAGGAGATTCGGCATGCGCAGCGACTTCTTACGATGGTGGCCGACCACGAATCTTCGTGGCCCCATTCGATGATCATCGACCACGAATCTTCGTTGCCACATTAGCCCGTGCCCACCGGCCGCTCTCAATCTCGAGGGCGGCCGATACTTCTTTATATAAACTATTGACTTTGTGGCAGTTTTCAGCTAAATTATCGTGTTCGATTCCGGCTCGCACTCTAACAATAACTGCAGACAACCGCTCTGACATACGTTCAGGGCAAAGGAGACGCTAGATGCGTCAGTTCTTCGTTCGTTTCCTTGGCGCCATCTTGGCGTCCATCACCATGACCCTCGCTCCTGCGCCGGCTTCGGCTGGAGCGGGGAGTCAGATCGCATTGCTGTCCGAGTTTTGCCTCTACCCCGATTGCGGGGCGAGGCTTGCCTACACCTCTCATGAGTGGGGGTGGGCCAATCCGGCCACCCTCACCGAAACATTCGATCTCGGCCTCGACGACTGGGCGTCGGTCGGTGGTGCCTACTTCTACGGAAGCACCATCTACTCCGGTACGATCACCGCTGGCTTCAAGCCGGTGGTCGTGCAGCTCAACTACGTCAACGCCGCTGTTGACGGTGAGCTGCCCTCGAGCGACCTCGACCTTGCGTTCGAAACGTCACGCTGGCGGCTGTCGTTGGCGTGGGACCTGGCGTCCGTCGGCATCGATGGCTTGTCCATCGGCGTCATCGGCGTCCTGCCTGGAAGCGAGAATAAGGTTGGGATTTCAACCGAGATTCCTGACTTCGGCGACCTCGACCTCGTGAAGGCTCACGAGGAACCCGGTTGGGACTTTACTCTCGGGATGCTCTACGAGATGGGCGAGCGCGATTGGCTGCGTTTTGGTGCGACGTTGAACGTCGCATCTTACGACAGCAGCGTTGACGCGCTCGACCTCGACAGCGGTGAGGTCTACCGGACCAACTCCACGTCGAACCTCTGGTTCGGCCGGCTGGGTGCGACGGTACATCCGTTCGTGCCCATGGGCCTTGCCAGTGGTGAGTCCTCGTGGGACGAGTGGCTGCGCAAGGTGGAGATTTCAGCCGACCTTCGTGTCGTGAATATTTCCATCTCGGGCGAAGATACCATTCGCCCGATCGACGCCTTCTTCGGCGTCGATGTTCCCTTGCTCCCGAGGCATTGGAACCCGCTGGCGAAGTATGTTGAACTCGTCGGTGTCAGTGGCGTCGGGACCGATGGTAGCTGGGGCGCAGGCCTCGGCATCTACGGTCAAGGGCCGCTTCGGTGGCTGACCTGCGACACTATGTACTCTTCCCAGCCCGGGGGTGACCTCGGGAAGGATTTCACGCTGAGCGGCATCGGCTGCACAGCATCAATGCCGCTGCCTTTCTAGGAGGACTGGCAGCGCCCATTTCGTTTGGAGGGAAAGGGGCTTCGTGAACACACGAAGCTCTTTTTCTATTGAAAAGTTCAGGAAAATGTGCTATAATTCACTATGAAATTTACAATTTCGCCTGTTTATATGGCAAAAACAAAAGAGCTTGGACTGGCGCCACTCATAGCAAAAAGCGAAACGCGGGAAACACCCGCGTTCTGGTTCAGTAAGCGGCAAGTGGCGGCGAACTATCAACGGTTCCGCCGCGGTCTGCCAAACGTGAAGATTTTTTTCACATTAAAATCAAATGCCGTTCCGGCTGTGGTGCACGTTTTAGTTCAAGAGGGTGCTCATTTTGACGTGGCGTCACTGGGTGAAATTCGACTTCTCAGAAAATTAAAGGTAAGCCCAGAGCGGATGTTTTTTACGACGCCAGTAAAAATTCCGGCGGAGATTCGGGCAGCGTACCGCATTGGCGTCCGCCATTTTGTGGCAGATTCGATGATGGAAATTTCGAAGTTGGCTCGCTACGCACCAGGCAGCAATGTCTTCATTCGATTCCGCACCAGCAACAAAGGTAGTCAGTGGCCGTTGTCGCGACGATTTGGTGCTGAGACGTCACAAGTGTTGGGGTTGCTGCAATTTACTGTAGAGCAACGGTTGGTACCATATGGCTTGGCATTTCATGTTGGGTCGCAATGTTCAAACGTACAGAACTGGCAACAGGGTATACGCCGAGCGGCAGCTCTGGTGAATACGTTCAAACAGAAAAGTGGCTACGACCTCAAGGTTATTGATATTGGTGGTGGTTTCCCTGTGTGCTACACGAAAGATGTGCCATCGCTTGAGACAATTTTCAGTGCCATTCAGCAAAGTGTGAAACGGTATTTGCCTGGTTTAGAAATTTGGGCAGAGCCGGGACGAGCAATGGTGGCTGACACTGGTTTCGCGGTGACGACGGTCATTGGTCGTACTAAGCGAGGGCGGGACAATTGGTTATTCTGTGACCTCGGTGCGTTCAACGGGCTACTAGAATTAATTGAGCCAAGTTCGCGAGGGTTTGCGTATGAAATTTATGCACCAGTGAATAAGGTGAATGGGAGTGCCAAGCGAGTGAGTAACGGTAACGGCAAGAAAAAAATGTTTACTCTCACCGGCCCATCGTGTGATGGTGATGACATTATTATAGAGCACGTAAACCTAGCCGATATTGGTGTGGGGGACAGAATCTACCTTTTGAAAACAGGCGCGTATAGCATTATGTATGCCTCGAAATTTTGCGGAAATAAGCAGCCCAAGGTGCACGTTGTGTAGGCTGCGTTGACAGCGCTCACAAAAAGGACTATGGTAAGCAGCCGTTTTTGAAACACGGCAATTCACAACAAAGACCCCGTGCGAGCGCATTGGGAGGAGGTAGACAGATGGCAGAGCATGAAGCGGTTCAGCCTTTCATCGCCGATTCGTTGGAGGAGCTGACCGCAGTGCGGCTGCTCCTCTACGAAATCGGCACCGACGAAATGCATTGGCCGGAGGAGGAGGTGATACCAATCCTTCGTTGGCCGCAACAGATCTTGGTCGGCGTTCGGGCTGCGGGTGAACTCGTGGCAGCGGGGCAGATTCTCGTTGCCCCGCGACCGTTCCCGGTCGAATCGTTCGAGCCGGGCTGTATCACCCACAGTGCCCGACCGGTCGAGGTGAGCCTCGTTGGTATCGAGCGTGCGTACCGCCGGAAAGCCCAGGACGGCGCAATGGCGGTGCTCGACGCTTTGGTGAAGGCAATTTACTGGGGTTGCCACAGCGTCGGATTTACCGACATCTGGGCGCTGTATGAACCCACCCGGATTTTGATTTTCGACCAAATTGCCGGCATTCCGGTGGTGGTCGAAACCGTCGGGCAGCACTACTGGTGCAGCCGCGAAGTGCACACACCGGACTGCCCGCTCACGTACGGGTGTCGGATGAACCGGCTTCGCGGCGAGGCCAACTGGCTGGCCTCACGGCCGGAGTTCTACGCTTACGTCATGGCGGGGATGTAGGCGAGGAGAAGTGTGATAAACTGGTGGGGAGGTTGCGAAGAATACGCGACCTCCCCACTTGACGATTATGAACGTGTACTTCATTGCCACTCTTGTTCTTATCGTGCTCGAAACACTCATCGGGCTCATTGTTTATTTGCACGATTCGAAGCAGCGTACGAATCGTCTGTTTCTCTCATTAACACTCGCAATCGTATTGTGGACAGTCGCAAACTATTTAGCTGATGTTTTCAGTTCTCACTTTTGGGCCGAGACAGCATATCTTGGAGCGCTCCTGATTTTTTATACATTGTTCCTTTTTGTTGAGGCTTTTCCTCAGCCAACGGGCATTATCTCAAAAGGAGTTCAGTTAGTGTTACTTGCCCTCACTGCATTACTCGGCGTCATTATTTACCTTCCCCAGGGATTCATCGTGGCAGCGGTGATTCCGCGCAGTGGCGGCATTGATGTACAAACCGGTGTCTTATTCCCAATTTTAGCCTCCTACTTCATTACCTTATTTTCTGTCGTTTGCATTTTTCTTTTTCAAAAGCTTAGACATAGCGAGAGCTTAGAGCGAATTCAGTTGCAGTACCTCACGTTTGGTCTGTTGGCCGGACTTATTATTGGTATCGGTGGAAATTTAATTATTCCGCTCGTCAGTGGTGATTTTTTATCGAGTCGGTATGGTCCATGGGGGGTTATTATTTTTTTACTCCTCACCACGTTCGCCATTGTTCGTTACAACTTACTTAATATTACAGTAATTGCGACGGAGGTATTTGTTGTACTCTTGTTGCTCATCTTGCTTGGGCAGGTATTCTTGGCCGATGGCGATATTCAGCTTGCTGGAAACATTACCGTACTGGTGCTGGCGTCAGTACTCGCCTACTTCCTTATTCGAAGTATGCTTCGGGAAGTGAAGCAGCGGCAAATACTTACCAGGCTAACGACACAGCTCGAAGATGCTAACCAGCAATTGAAAGTGCTTGACGAAGCGAAGTCAGAATTTGTTTCTATCGCGTCGCACCAATTGCGCACACCACTCACGGTTATTAAGGGATACGTTTCAATGCTTTCTGAGGGCTCGTTTGGCAAAATTCCGAATAAGCAAGAAGATCCAATCAGAAAAATTTATGAATCAGCCAATCGGCTGATTGAACTGGTTGAAAATTTACTGTCTATTTCTCGCATTGAATCGGGTCGCATGAAGTACAATATGGCACCAACCAAGCTTGAAGAACTAGCAGCTTCCGCCACAGAGGAATTGCAGACGGCAGCCGGCAACAAGAAATTGAAGTTGGTGTTCGAGCAACCAAGAGAAGCGTTACCAGTGTTACCACTTGATGGTGAGAAGTTGCGTCAGGTGATGATGAACTTAATAGATAATGCGGTGAAGTACACACCGAAAGGGTCGGTTACCGTACGGGTTGAAGTGGTTCGCAACAAACGACCGCCGTACATTGCTGTGCCAAGCATCATGTTTTCCGTAACAGACACCGGTGCAGGACTTGCCCCAGAAGATCAGAAACGTTTGTTTCAGAAGTTTAACCGAGCGGATGGCAATAACCTCAATACCCGTGGCACTGGCCTTGGCCTCTACGTCGGAAGAATGATGGTTGAAGCACACCACGGTGTTATTTGGGTGACGAGCCCAGGCGTGAACAAGGGCAGCACCTTCGCTTTTGCCGTGCCGCTTCCTAGTGTGACGGATGAAGCCATCCTTGCCTTGAAGGATATGGTTCGCTAGGCTTAGTGCAGACAACTATGGCAGAGGCAAAGAAAAAAGTGCTTATCATTGAAGACGAGGCATTCCTCGCCGAGATGTACCACACGAAGTTTAAAGAGTTGGGGTACCAGGTTTTTGTTGCACCTGACGGCAAGCAGGGAATTGCGGTGATGCATAAAGAAAAACCGGATCTCACTTTGCTCGATATCATCATGCCAGACCTCGATGGCTATGAGGTTTTAAAAGTAGTGCGGCAGGATGCAGACTTGAAAGACTTGTTGATTGTCGTCCTTTCGAACCTGGGACAAGACGAAGAGATTACAAAAGGCATGCAGCTCGGTGCCGACGACTACTTGGTAAAGTCTGACCTTACGCCGAGTCAATTGGTAGAGAAAATTGAAACGGTATTGGCTCGTGGCCGCACAGCGAGTGCTGCGGTGCAGCAAGTGCGGGTGCTCCTCATTGAAGATACGCGGGACATTGTTGAATTGTATCGTCATCGATTTGAGAAAGAAGGATTTATTTGTACCGTGGCGGAAAATGGTGCCTGGGGAGTGAAGACTGCTCAGACCCAACCATTTGATCTCATACTTCTCGACATAGCTATGCCAGCCATGAACGGGCTTGAAGCACTGGCCACGTTGCGAGCCACGCCGAAACTGGAGAAGACGCCAATCATTGTTTTTTCGAACACTGTCGAATCAGATGAGTTGAGTGATGTAAAAAAAGCCGGGGCAACGGAAGTGTTTCTAAAAGCGCGAGTAACCCCAACGCAGATTGTGAACAAGATTCGTGAACTAATCGCTCGATAGGAAACAACATTGACCAGCGATATTGTAAGGGCTAAGATTCGCGCATCGTTTTGATGCGTTTTTTGTTTTGAGCCATCGGAAGGAGGGTAGAGGTCATGGAAAGAACCTTAGAAAGTATTGGGGTTGAGATCGACGAGATCGATGCCTTGTTCGTGCGTCTGCTCGCCTTACGATTTCGGTTGGCACTTGAAGCCGGCGAGATCAAGCGTGCTGCTGGATTGCCAATTGTGCGTCCGGCCGTGGAGCAGGCGAGGATTGCAGCAGTGACGAAGTTGGCAGAGGCGCAGGGGCTGCCGGATGATTTCGTTCGGGAGCTGATGGAGAAGATCGTTTTTCGTTGTCGGACGGCACAAAAACTACCACCACCTACGCGAACAGGGTGGGCCGCCTGCAGCTAAGATGTTCGACGGCGAGGGGGCTGATCGAAATCAACCCCCTCGCGCCTTGCTAGATTTTTTATTGTTAAATACAATGTACTAGTACATTGATATGGGGAACGTAACAAAAAAGTACATTAGTGAAGTTGAGGAAGTAGTTATGCGCGCGGCGCGGTCGCCGGAGTTGCTGCATGAGTTTTTGCGTGACGTATTAACCCCAGCCGAACTTGATGAAGTGGCCTTGCGTTGGCAGATTGTAAAGCGTCTGGCGGCTGGTGCGTCGCACCGCGACATTGCCGAAGAGCTTGGTGTGGGGGTGGCTACCATTGCTCGGGGTGCCAGAGAATTAACAAACCCGACCGGCGGTTTTTGGCGCCTGCTGCAACGACCGACCGAACGTTCTTGACACCACATCTCTTTCTGCTATAGTTCACTGTACTAGTACACTGAAACAAAGAAAAGTATGATTTCTATACACATTGAAGCAAACGCTCGTTGGTGGTCCGTTCTCTATCTCAGAGGGCGAGCCTAGATTGTTATTGTTAATAATAGTTTTGGCCCGCTCTCTGGAGCGGGCGTTTTGTTTTGGGTAGCGAGCCGGAATGAACCTTTGACAACAAAAACCTTTTGAAAAGAAAAGGAATAGGGAGAACGACATGAAAAACGGTGAAGCACTGAATCGTGAAATGGGTGAGGGGATGGAAAGCTGTTGGAATGGAGCATGGCGTGTGATTGATGATTACGCGGCGAATGTGCTCGATGATTTCCAGCGCATGGCTGCTGTGGGTGGTAGGCACCTGGTGCCGGTCGTTATTGGGTTGCCAAGTGACAACGTAACACCGGTAGCGGTGTATCAATCCGTCCGTCGAGCCACCACCCCAACAGTATTTCTTGAAAGTGTGCCGCAGGGGCAGCACTTGGGGGATTACACCATCGTTGGTTGTCGGATGAGCGCCCGTTTCACCGTGCGAGGTGAACGGTCGGCATTGAAACCACGGCTGGGTCGGGTGGAAATTGCCGAGGGAATGGCTCTCGAGCATCTGGAAGCGTTTTTGCAGTCAACAACACCACTGCAGCAACCTGGTCGAGCACCATTTCTTGGTGGTGCAATCGGCTACGTTGGTTTTGAGGGTGTATGCCTCATTGAACCAACGGTGTCACGGCACAGCGTGAACAAACTGGATTGGCCAGAGATTGATCTCGTCGCGTTCGACGAAGTAATCGTCTTTGACCATGCCCGTCAGCTTGTTTACCTCGTCGCTTTGGCTGAGTTCAACGGCAGCGAAAATGTAGCGGCGGCGCATCGGGATGCGTACGAACGTGCCGGTCGACTGATCCGTCATCTGCAAAAACCAATCGAGCCGCTCACCAAGCTGACCGGCGTGGATGGTAAGATTTCGAGCAACATGACTCGGGACGTCTACGAGCGGATGATCGAAACCGGGAAACGGTATATCACCAGCGGTGATGTATTTCAGATAGTGCTGTCGCAGCGGTTCAGTGTTGGTTTTTCTGGTGATTCATTCGACTTCTACCGACACCTGCGTCGTATGAATCCATCACCGTATATGTTTCACCTTGAGCTTAGCGACGGGCGAGTGCTTACTGGTGCGTCGCCCGAGGTTATGGTGAAAGTCAGTGGTGATGTCGTGCACATTCGACCAATTGCTGGAACCAGACGGCGGAGCATCGATGCGGTGGAAGACGAGCGCCTGCGGCAGGAGCTGGCGGCAGATCCAAAGGAGCGGGCCGAGCACAGCATGTTGGTTGATTTGGCGCGAAATGATGTTGGCCGAGTGACAGTGACGGGGAGTGTAGTCGTCAGCGGAGTGATGCGGGTAGAGAAATACAGCACGGTGCAGCATCTGGTGAGCGACGTGAGCGGACGACTGCACGAAGCTATTACTCCGTTTCGGGCGTTTCTCACCTGCTTGCCGGCTGGTACGCTCTCCGGTGCGCCTAAGATTCGCGCCTGTCAATTGCTGGTTGAACTTGAGCCGTGTGCTCGTGGGCCATATGGCGGCGCTGTTGGTTGGTTCACCTCATACGGTCTTGATACGGGCATAGCGATTCGAACGGCGTGGGTAGATTCCGGAACTATGTACTGGCAAGCAGGGGGAGGCGTAGTTGCCGACTCAACACCTGCCGGTGAGTACGAGGAGTCGCTAACGAAAGCAAGATCAATTGGCAACGTGCTCAAGCATGCAACGGGAGGTACTGGACGATGAGTGAGTCTCCACGGGTACTGCTTCTTGATCACTTCGACTCCTTCACCTACAACCTGGTGCAACTGTTGGCAGTAGCCGGGGCAAGTGTTCGCGTCGTGCGGACAAATGAGGTGATGTCGACAGATGGCTTCACGCATCTTGTCCTGTCCCCCGGCCCAGGGCATCCGGATGACGTGCGGCCGTTCAAGACTGCACTGGACCGCTGGGCCGATGTTGTGCCGATACTCGGTGTCTGTCTTGGCTGCCAAGCCATTGGCTCCTGGGCGGGTGTTCCTGTTGTGCCAGCCGGGCGACTGATGCACGGCAAAACCTCTGAGGTTCGGGTGACGGTAACAGACGACGCTTTGTTCGTGGGAGTACCATCGTCGTTTACCGCCATGCGGTATCACTCGTTGGTGCTGGACAGTGGAGCGGCTGCGCAAAGTAAGGCACTGACCGTAACAGCGCGAAGTGATGACGGTCAGGTTATGGCCGTAACGCTCACTGGCCCGCGCAATGTATACGGGGTGCAGTTTCATCCGGAGTCATACTTCAGCGAAGAGGGTGAACAGCTGGTAAGCAATTTTCTGAAGACGCGATAAGGAGGCGCGTCAGCAATTGATTCGAGAGGCCGCAGACTAGTATGTTTGCGGCCTTTCTTCACGTTCTCTGTAGTTGCATCGGTAAGAAGCCTGTGCTTTAATGCCACTACTCTTGCGGGAGTAGTTCAGTGGTAGAACGTCTCGTTGCCAACGAGAAGGTCGCGGGTTCGACTCCCGTCTCCCGCTCCAGCTTTCGCTAAAGCTTCAGCTGGCTTACGCCAATACCAGTTTGAAGGTTCATCGAAACGTGGATGCAAAAATAAAAGGAAAGCTGCGCGCCGTAGCCGCAGCGAAGGCGGGCTTATATGTTTTACGTATATTTACTTCGAAGCGTTAAATCACCCTCCCAACATTATGTTGGTTTTTCTAAAGACTTAAAACAAAGAATAGAGGATCACAATTCAGGAAAATCTAGGCATACGTCAAAATTTAAACCATGGAAACTCAGTGTGTATTTTGCTTTTGAAAATACAAAAACAGCAAAAAATTTTGAGTACTATCTAAAAACGGGGTCGGGAAGAGCTTTTCTTAGAAAACATTTTTTATAGCAAATACACTTGCATTGCAAAGAAGTGTCTTGGTCATTTTGACAAGGACGCTTCTTTGTTTGTCGGGTTACCGTATCAAGGCTCCAGACAGTACATCAGTGTATACTGAGCTAACACTATGAAATTCAAATTCCACTCCAAATTTAAACCCACCGGTGATCAGCCAGAAGCTATTCGGCAACTTTCGACATGGCTCAAAGCCGGCAATACGCACCAGACACTACTCGGCGTTACTGGTTCAGGAAAAACGTACACCATGGCCAAAGTCATTGAAGCCATGCAGCAGCCGACGCTTATTATCTCACCCAACAAGACGCTTGCCGCGCAGCTCTATGGTGAATTCAAACAGTTCTTTCCAGAGAACGCGGTTCACTACTTTGTTTCGTACTACGATTACTATCAACCTGAGGCGTATATTCCACAGTCCGATACGTATATTGCTAAAGAGTCGATGATAAACGACGAAATAGATCGGCTGCGACACGCCGCGACTCAGTCGTTATTAACGAGGTCAGACGTTATTATTGTTGCCTCGGTTTCGTGTATCTATGGCTTAGGTTCACCAGAGAATTACCAGTCGCAGCGGGTGCCGATTTTAGTGGGTGACACATTGGGGCGGCAGGCATTTCTTAAGTCGCTGGTGCAGCTGCAGTATCAGCGGAACGATATCGATTTTCATCGCGGTACGTTTCGGGTGCGGGGGGAGATAGTCGAAGTGCATCCAGTTAGCGGCGAGGATGTTTTACGTTTCGAGTGGTATGGGTCAAAACTTGAGTCGATTACCTTGCTGCCGAATATGCTTGAGAAACGAGCGGGCGAGGCACGGAAAGCCGTGTCGCTCTCGACCGTCGACATTTATCCGGCCAAACATTTCGTAACGCCAGTGGATGGTCAAAAAGATGCGATAGCTGCAATTCGTGAGGAGTTAACTGTTCGACTGCAGGACCTACGAGCCAACGAAAAATTGCTTGAAGCGCAGCGACTGGAAGAACGAACAAATTATGACTTAGAGCTTTTGGAGACAACTGGTTATTGTAATGGTGTTGAGAATTACTCACGTCATTTTGATGGTCGCCGCCCGGGTGAACCACCCTTTACCCTGCTTGATTATTTTGGGTTCTCAGCCCGGCAGCATAAGCTCCCAGGGTTTCTCACTTGTCTGGACGAGAGCCACATTGGTGTACCGCAAATTCGAGGTATGTATGCTGGCGACAGGTCGCGAAAACAAATGCTGATCGATTATGGCTGGCGTTTGCCGTCAGCGTTTGATAACCGACCATTAAACTTTCCAGAATTTTCAGAGCGAGTAGGTCAGCTCGTTTATGTTTCTGCAACACCAAATGAATATGAGCTGCAACTTTCCGGCGCCCCTCACGGTTTCCGGGATGTTGCTAAACGTACGGCGTACAGCGTAAAGCGTACGGCTTCTATCCACGTGGCTGAGCAGCTGATTCGCCCAACCGGCATTCCAGACCCGAATATAGATGTTCGAAAAACTGAAGGTCAGCTGGATGATTTAGAGCGGGAGATTACGACACGTGTCGCAAGGGGTGAGCGAACACTCGTGACCACCCTGACGAAACGTCTCGCTGAAGACCTCACGGAATACTTGGCAGAGCGGCATATTCGGGTTCAGTATTTGCATGCGGACGTTGAAACACTGGAACGTATTGAGATACTCAAAGATTTGCGAGCTGGTCGCTACGACGTCATCGTTGGTATTAACTTACTTCGTGAAGGTTTAGATTTGCCGGAAGTGTCGCTCGTGGCAATACTCGACGCCGACAAAGAAGGGTTTTTGCGAAATGAAACAACGCTCATTCAAACCATGGGTCGAGCGGCGCGGCACCCTGACGGGGCAGTAATTATGTACGCTGACAAAATTACTGGTTCTATGCGGCGGGCCATTGATGAGGTTATTCGCCGCCGCGCCATTCAGTTGGCCTATAACAAGAAAAATCATATTACGCCCCGGGCAACGTTGCGAGATAATTTTGATTTGGTTACTTCGGCAAGTAGTGTGGATATAATGGACGAAGCACACGGTACTACGCGAGCAACCAGGGGTGGTCGTCTGAAAAAGCCGCGGAAGTAATCATAGAGCAACTGCCGGTGAGTTTTGTTAGCACGGGCATACGATAATTGACTTCGCGTGCAACCACGTGCTATTTTTGTTTTAGAAGCTCGCTGAAGCTCATCATTAGTATGAGAGCCGCGAGCTCCTTTCATTTTTTGAAATGGAGGCAGGAAAAAAAGAGGGGGAATTTCGCTGTCAAAAATGCAGCCGCCTACTTGCGAAGGGGGAGCTGTATTCGGCGTCGCTGGCTATTAAGTGCGGGCGTTGCGGGTCAGTTAATTCCATTCTAGAAGCTATTGCAGATATGGTGATTATTACTGACATTGATGGAGTCATTCATTTTGCAAACGGGCAGGTGGAAGCCATGACTGGCTATACAATAGAAGAAGTCATTGGTCAGCGCCCATCCTTATGGGGTGGTCAGATGGACATTCAATTTTATAAAAATCTCTGGCTTGAAGTTAAAATTCATAAACGCCCTATTGCCGTTTGGGTGATAAATCGTCGTAAAGACGGCACTCAGTATACGGCGGCGCTCCGTATTTCACCTGTACTAGATTCATCGGGCACCCTTAAATTTTTTGTCGGCATGGAGTCTCTTGTGCGGCCGACTATCACAATATAACTATATGCAGGCTCCTCAAGGACATCCAGCAGAAGAAGATCGCTTAGTTGCTCTGGAGCGATTGGGATTACTTAATACACCACAAGAAGCTCGTTTTGATGAGTTAACAAAGCGAGCTATGGCGCGTTTCGGTGTTCGTATGGCGGCGGTAACACTGATTGATCGTAAGCGCGAATGGTACAAGTCGTGCTGCGGCGATATTTGTCCGCCGGATCGCGAAGGGGCACGGAGTGTCTCCTTCTGTGGCCACGCCTTATTGGCAAACTATGTTTTTGTTGTGGCGGATACATTATTGGACCCCCGGTTCGCCGATAATCCTATGGTGGTGAACGCTCCATTCATTCGGTTTTACGCCGGCGTTGCTTTGCGTGAGCGTTCAAGTAATTTACCTGTTGGCGTTTTTTGTATCAAAGACACCAAGCCTCGAGAAATGACCGCGCAAGATATTAGCGACCTCTTAGATTTTGCCAAAATTGCAGAGAGGGAGTTGCAGGTGAAGTAAGAAATAATTTGTTCATTTTCTTGCTTGCCCAAGATTCGATAGCAAAGAAAAGTTCGTCTGAGGCGGATCCGCCTCTGGGTGTAGGTCTGTTAAGGGGTTCTTTCCGTAAGCGCACTCCTCGAGATTCGGGGCACTGGAACCAAAAATTCCAGTGCCCCGAGCTCAGAACTTTTTTGAAACTTGAAGCTGGTTAAAATATTGGCAGATAATTATCTCTGCAACAATTTTTTCCTTCTGAGGAGTGTATGGTAGCTCTTGCAGAAACGGTGGGCTTCGTCGCGAACGCGCTGAACGAGATGTAGTGCCGGAGAGGTACGTAGTAAGACCATGGCCGACACTTGGTTCGGTATAAAAATTTCTTCATAACGCTTGGCGAGCGAAATAAGCGGAACGGTTAAATGCAATTCGCGCCACACCTCAAGCGCGGCACTCAGTTGCGGTCGTCCTCCATCCACAATTACTAAGTCAGGCATTAGCCAGGGTTCTTTTGTACCACCTGGTCTGTGCTCAAAGCGTCGGCGAAATGTTTCCTTAAGGCTCGCAACATCATTTGAGCCAATGACCGTTCTAATCTTAAATTTTTTGTATTCACGCTTATCAGCATTGCCATCTGTGAAAACGACCATTGATGAGGTAGTCAACGTGCCTGAGACGTGTGAAATATCATAACCTTCAATGCGGTGCGGTGGCTTTGCGAGCCCCAATACACGCCCCAGCTCAATAACATCGCCTTCAGCTTTTTCTTCATATCGTAGGATGTGCGTCATAACAATGACCTTTTCAAGCCATTGCAGTTGCTGGTCGATGCGCTGAAGACGAAAGCGTGACTCGTCATCTGTTTTTTTGGCTACCTGTCTTCGCTCTCTTTTTAAAGCGGAAACCACCAACCGTTTCTTCCCTTCAAAAAAAAGTTTAATTCGCCGAATACTTTTTCGGTATTCGACAGCTGAGATTCGTCCACTGCATACACCTGGACAAAGCCCTAAGTGAGAGTCTAAGCAACCACGTCTACTATTTGGCACGCCCTCCTTCGCTGAAGCTTTGAAGGGCACGCACTTGGTTCGGTACGGAAAGAGTTTTCGAATGACCCGTAGTGCTTCTTTTACGGCTCGCGCATCAGTAAACGGGCCGAAGTATGTGCCGTCACTGCCAATTTTTCTCGTCGGCAGTATACGTGGGTATTCCTCGTCAGTGATAACGACAGAAAGAAATGTTTTATCGTCCCGTAGCAGTACGTTGTATGGCGGCCGGAGTTTTTTTATGTAGTGAGCTTCGAGGAGTAACGCCTCGATTTCAGAATCCGTTTCCTCATAGGTAATCGATGTGGCGTCAGCTAAAAGCTTTTGTTTGGCAGGTGAGTGGTTGCTGCTCAAGTGGAAATAAGACGAAACACGATTTTTTAGATTACTGGCTTTGCCAACATAAAGAACCCGGCGAGCGCGTTTATAGAAGTACACGCCGGGAGCAGTAGGAAGGTTTTTTGGTGCGGCTTTCATCTGTCCTAGTCTACTTTGCTGGCTGCTCATTGTGCAATGTGAGAAATGGACAAGTCTACACTCCGACGATACTATGGCAGAGACCTATGCAAGACAAGCAAAAAAATTCAAAACCACAGCCAGTGAATCCACTTGCTGCTTTCGAAGAGGAGACACTTGCCTTTTGGCAGCAAGAAGACCTTTTTGCCCGGTCGGTTCGTGAGCGGCCAGAAGACAAACCCTTCGTTTTTTACGACGGCCCACCATATGCAACTGGTGTGCCGCATATTGGCACGCTCTTAGCGCAAACGCAGAAAGATGTAGTGCCGCGCTACAAAACAATGCGTGGGTATCGCGTGACTCGGCGGTTCGGTTGGGATTGTCATGGTCTGCCAATTGAAGTGATGGTTGAGAAGTCGTTAGGATTAAACAGTCGAAAAGATATTGAAGCCATCGGTATTGAGCAGTTTAACACTGCGTGCCGCGAGACAGTTTTAAAGTACGTTGACGTTTGGCGGAGCGTCGTTACACGGATTGGTCGCTGGGTTGATTTTGATAATGACTACAAAACGATGGATCTCGACTTTATGGAGTCGGGTATTTGGGTGTTTAAACAGCTATATGACAAGGGGCTTGTTTACGAGGCCTACAGAAGTTCACTGTATTGTACGCGTTGCGAGACGCCACTCTCTAAAATGGAAAGCGGCGGGGAAAATTATCACGATGCGGTTGACCCGTCGGTCTATGTGGGATTTAAGGTGCACGGTGAAATTGATACGTACTTACTGGCTTGGACAACAACGCCGTGGACCCTTTCAGCAAATACTGCTTTGGCCGTGAACGCAAAAACCACGTATGTGAAGGCACGTTTGAAGACAGAAAAAGCACCATGGGCTGGCCGAGTGGTAATCCTTGCTAAGGATAGACTATCAGTGCTTGCGGATGAGCCGTATGAGGTGCTGGCCGAGGTGGCGGGAGATGCGTTAGTCGGTATGCGTTATGCGCCTGTTCAGCAATTTATTGCTCCCGACAATACTGACAAGGCATACCGAGTACTGCATCAAGATTTTGTGTCGCTCGACGACGGCACTGGTATCGTTCACATCGCACCGGCCTTTGGCGAGAATGATTTCTTGGCGCATCAAAACGACGACGTGCCACTTATTCTGACGATTGGGGATGATGGCCGGTATCTCCCAGAGGTGAAGCCATATGCCGGTCGGCACGTTAAGGAGGCAGATTCAGATATTGTGGTTGATCTCACGAATGCCGGCGCTGTCTTTAAGTCGGACAGTATTACGCACAGTTACCCTTTTTGCTGGCGGTGCAAAGAGCCGCTCATTTATAAGGTGCAAGATTCTGTGTTTGTTGCGGTTGAAAAATTAAAGGAAGCAATGGCTGAAACAAACAGCCAGATTCGTTGGGTACCCGAATACATTAAAGACGGCCGTTTCGGCAAAGGTATCGCTGCGGCACCAGACTGGAATGTTTCACGCAAACGATATTGGGGAATTCCTTTGCCGTTATGGAAGTGCGGGGCGTGCGCAGAGCAAACGGTGCTTGGTAGTCTTGATGAGATTGAAGCGCATTCAGGCGTACGTCCGACGGATCTCCATAGACCAGGCATAGATGCCGTAGCGTGGAAGTGTTCGTGTGGTGGCGCTATGAAGCGCGTTCCAGACGTACTCGACGTGTGGTTTGATTCGGGCACGATGCCGTATGGTCAGGCACATTATCCGTTTGAAAACAAAGAACAATTTGAAGCGTCATTTCCTGCGCAGTTCATCGCTGAAGGGTTAGACCAAACCCGCGGCTGGTTTTATACATTGCATGTTCTCGCCGCAGCGCTGTTTCAGAAACCAGCTTTCACAAACGTCATTGTGAATGGGCTCGTTATGGCTGGGGATGGCACGAAGATGTCGAAATCGAAGGGCAACATGCCTGATTCAAATACCATTCTTGCGACCTACGGAGCTGATGCGCTGCGACTATACCTTTTAGATTCTCCAGTGACGCGCGCCGAACCGATTAATTTTTCCGAGCAAGAGCTCGGGGAGGTTATGCGGAAGGCGCTACTTCCGATATGGAACGTGTATTCTTTTTTTGCCCTGTACGCTTCCATTGGTCAACCGATTGCTGTAGTTGAAAAACCGACGCATGTGTTAGACCGTTGGATTTTGGCGCGACTGGAACAATTGAAGCAGGAGGTGACTGATGGAATGGAGGCGTATGAGTTGTGGCGGGCGGTAAAGCCCTTGCAGCCTTTTATTACCGATCTTTCTACCTGGTATGTGCGGCGATCGCGCGACCGCTTTAAAGGAAGTGACGAAAAGGACAAGCAAGACGCTTTGTCGACTTTGTTCACGGTGTTGTCTGAGACCAGTAAGATAATGGCACCGTTCACTCCGTTTATTGCTGAGGCATTGCATCAGCGACTGAAGTCTTGGGACACGCAGTCTTTTGATTCTGTGCACTTGGCACCGTGGCCAGAAGCAGTGCCAAGTCGAGTCGACCCAGCGCTCATTACGGATACTGAAGTTGCGCGGCAGATAATCGAACTTGGTCATGCGCTCAGAGCGAAAGAGAAAATTAAGGTTCGCCAGCCGCTGGCGGCTATGTCTGTCACGGGCGTAACGGTTCCGGAAGTTTTGCGAGACGTCATTTTGGAAGAGTTGAACATAAAAGCTGTCGTAGACAATTTTGCGGCATCTGCACAGTCTGTATCTCTGTCTGACGACCAGGGCGTTACCATTACGTTTGATACGCATCTTACTCCTGAGCTTGAGCGTGAAGGACTACGTCGAGAATTCGTGCGGCAGGTAAACGCACTCCGCAAACAGCTCGGGCTTACAATCAACGACGGTATCTCTCTGACGTACAAAACAGAAAGTGCTTCGCTTAGTGTCATGCTTCATGAAGAAGTCTCGGCTATTCTGCGAGATACCCTGGCTACCAGTATTGCGCCAGGCGAAGGGGAGCACCCGCTTAAGGTTAATACCGAATCAATTGCAGTGTCGTGCGAAGTACATGAGGCAGGTCACAGATAGTGCCTGCGCGCTGCGTCTACGCGCCTTGCGGCGCACAATGGTCAAGGCCAAGCTTGATGGCATTTTGATTACTGACGAGTTAAGCCGTTACTACCTCACAAATTTTTCTGGCACAGCCGGGACCGTACTCGTGACCCGCGATGAGGCTGTTTTGTATACTGACTTTCGTTATACGGAGCGCGCCCGAGAAGAAGTACCGGAGTGCATACTTGTTGAAGAGATTACTGGTTCGCTCGCAAAAATTGTTCGAGGAGAATTATCTGGCCGTTCCCATAGACTCGGTATTGAAGACTTCTCGCTGACGGTAGAAGCGCATCGTCAGTTGGTGCGTGCGTTTCTGGGTGTGACTCTTGTAGGTATTGGTGACGCTGTGCAACAACTTCGTAAATACAAAGACGACTATGAATTGGAAAAGTTGCAGCGAGCCATTGCGGCAACTGATGCGGTTTATAAAAAAACGGTTTTATGGCTTCGGACGTTAAAAAAGAAACGGAAGCTTCCCACCGAACTTGGCGTTGCTCATTATGTTCAGACCTTGGCACACGACATTCCCGGTGGTGGACTAGCCTTTCCGACAATTGTCGCAGCCGGAAAGCATGCAGCGCGGCCGCATCATGAGCCAACAGCAGCACGTTTGCAGCTTGGTCAGGAGGTGATTATTGATCTCGGCGTAAAGCTGGTAGGGTACCATGCCGATATGTCTCGGACTGTGTATCTCGGGGAACCAACTACGGCGCAGCGTCACCGCTACGAAACATGCCTCAAGGCGCAAACAGCGGCGCTTACCTACCTTCGGCGTGGTGGGCGTCTGGCCGCGAAGGCAGACGCAATTGCTCGGGTTATTATTGATGAAGTCTATCCCGGGGCTTTTGGTCATTCACTTGGACATGGCGTTGGATTAGAAGTTCATGAAGCGCCAACACTGAGTACTGGTAGTCGTGACATATTAAAAAACGGTATGGTTTTTTCTGTTGAGCCGGGTATATATGAAACTAATAAAGGCGGCGTGCGGATTGAAGACTTAGCCACGGTGACAAGTAGTGGCGTGACCGTATTGAGCCGCTCCCCGAAGACAATAAAAGCGAGTATCTTGTAGATATGATTGCGTACGTCGAAGGAACAATTATTAGTAAGACTGGCACGACACTCGTCGTTGTTGTGCAGGGTATTGGGTATAGAATATTCGCTACGCAAGCCACTATTTTGACTGTGGCAGTTAATGACACAATCGCGCTTTATACACATCAGTATGTTCGAGAAGATGCGCTAGAGCTGTATGGGTTTGAACGGTCGGAAGAGCAGGCCATGTTTGTAACCCTCATTGGGGTAACGGGCGTCGGTCCAAAGAGTGCCCTCGGTATATTGTCGACCACCGTGCCAGAACAGTTGCGGAATGCGGTGGTGACCGGTGACATCGCAGTGTTAACGAAAGTTTCGGGCATTGGTCGTAAAACCGCTGAACGATTACTGCTTGAATTGAAAGATACGTTTGCTGCTGAAGAGCGGGCAGTACCAACCGCAGCAGGTTTTGCCATTGGTGACGGTGAAGTACTAGAAGCACTGGAGCGTCTCGGTTACCGCCTAGCCGATGCGCGTGCCGCACTCGAGGCCGTTCCGAAGACTTTGACCGATTCTGTTGAGCGATTGAAGGCAGCGTTAAAGCAGTTAGGAGCAAGTCGGTCGTAAGTATGGATACACGAAAGATAGATGATGCCGGCGTTTGGGACTACTGGATGAAGCACGCACGTTGTAGCCAACTCACGCAGTCGTGGGGGTGGGGCGTTTTTCAACAGACCCTCGGGCATCAGGTAACACGATTGCAGATTGTTGAGGGCGACACTGTGTTGGCGGGCCTGCAGCTTGTATCGCAGCCGCTGCCACTTGGAAAGCAATATCTCTACGCGCCGCGTGGTCCGCACATGTTGGCTGACGACGAGAGCACGGCGGAAAGTATTATGCACCACTGCGTTCGAGGCATTAGTTTGGCGGCTAAAGAGCAGCAGGCAGTTTTTTCTCGGCTGGAGGCACATGGACAACCGTGGGTGGACGTCTCGTTGTCCGCAACAGCAAATCTTGTGCCTACGAAATCAGTTCAGCCCGCCGATGAACTTCATGTGCTAACAACGACAGACGAAGATGGCTTACTGGCTGCAATGCAAGAGAAGACACGATACAATATTCACCTTGCCGAGCGGCGCGGTGTTCATGGGCGACTCATTGAAGACTTGAGTTACGCACATCGTGTTTTCCCATTCTTTGTGAAGCTTTTGCAGCAGACAGCTAAGCGGCAGGGAATTCGCCCGCATGACACACTGTACTATCGTCGCATGATTGACATACTTTTGCCGCGTGGAGAAGTAAAATTGTATGTGGCGGAGTATGACAACCAGATTATCGTAGCGAATATTCTGGGACTGTTTGGTGACACGGTTACCTATCTCCACGGTGCTTCTAGTTACGAACACCGGTCACTCATGGCACCGTACTTACTGCACTGGGAGGGTATTCGTCATGCGAAGCGTTCAGGGTATGCTCGCTACAATTTTGGTGGGGTTAGCCCGGAAGGCGCTGAAGCGCACGCGTGGGCGAACCTAACTCGTTTCAAGGAAGGATTCGCAACGATTGGGAAAACCGGTGAACGAGTTCATTATCCGCAAGCCGTTGATTTGGTCCACCAACGTTTTTGGTATAGGATGTACGCCACGTCACGAGATATTCGTCGGCGGCTCAGAAGGAAGTAGTTTTTGTTTCCATAGTTTCCGCCTCCGGCGGACAATAAAATACCCCGCACCTTTCTTTTGCCCTCGTAGTTTCCGCCAAAGGCGGATCCGCCCTTGGCGGACAATGCACATTTGTAGCATACCCTTGCTCCCATAGTTCAACGGATAGAACGTGGGTTTCCGGAACCTAAGATGGGGGTTCGATTCCCTCTGGGAGCAGAGATATGCTAACAATGTGTTTCCGGTATACTTAGCTGTATATGAATTTAGACAGCGCCGTGTTTTACACTGAGGATATTGAGAAAGCCACTCGATTTTATCGAGACGTTTTGGATTTTACTATTGAACAGCAACAGGCGGACAAGTACGTTTCTTTTATTTTTCCCAATAACGCACGTTTAGGTATTAAGAAAAAAATAGAAACAAGAGAAATTCCGGGAGCGCAAACAGTATTTATTTCTTTAGAACAAGGTATTGAAGAGTTGTATGACAGTTTGAAGCAGAAAAAAATAATCATACACAAAGAACTTGTGCTTGAAGATTGGGGTAAGAACTTCAGCATTTTAGACCTCGACGAGAATAAAGTTCAGTTTGTTCAAAAGCAGACAAAGTAAATTTTTTGTTCTTCAAAACCGCTGGCTAACGCCAGTTCTTTTGTTTTTTGGTACCCTTGTCTAGGAATATAATTTAGCAATTTCATGCTACTACACCGCATAAAATCTCTTGCTCGTCGCTGGCTGCCTCGTGCTGTATTTCAAGGCTACCATCACGGTATGGCCTTGTTTGCAGCAGGGTGGTATGGGTGGCCCTCTGAAAAACTCATTGTCATTGGGGTTACCGGCACCAAAGGGAAATCAACCACGGCAAACATAATTGCTCAGTTATTAGAATCAGCTGGCCAGGTTGTCGGCCTGACGTCGACTGCCACAATGAAGGTTGGTCCAACAGAGTGGTTGTCGCAAACGGGCATGACCATGCCTGGCCGATTTGCTCTGCAGCGTATGTTGCGTGATATGCACCGGGCTGGTTGCACGTATGCAGTCATAGAAACTTCATCTGAAGGTATCGCTCAGTATCGTCATAGCGGCATACATTACGACTGTGTGCTACTGACGAACTTGTTTCCAGAGCATCTAGAATCGCACGGTTCTTATGAAGCGTATCGAGCAGCGAAAGGGAAATTGTTTCAACATCTACACCGCAGTCGTCCGAAGAAGATTAATGGCAGAACAATTTCGCAGCATACGGTTCTCAATGCCGACGATAAAGAATTTTCATTCTATCGGGAGCTTGCTGCAGGTACCTTCTGGTCTTTTGGGGTAGGGAATGGGCAAGAGCTAACAGACGAGCATCGGTTGTCGTATCGGACAATGTCGCTCGACGCAAAAGGCGCAACCATTTTACTCGGTGGCCAGATGGCGCAGTCGCCATTTCTTTTTGGTTTCAATGTAGAAAACGTTGCAGCGGCAGCGCTTGTCTGTCTGGCATTCGGTTTTAGCTGGCCAAGTATTGTCACAGGCATTGCGGCTTTAAAACCAGTTCCCGGCAGGCAAGAGTTTATTCAGTGTGGTCAGCCCTTTCTGGTTATGATTGACTACACACACGAGCCAACGTCTATGCGAGCACTCTATCGACATCTTGCCGTTCTGTCTCATAAGCGGGTACTGCAAATAATCGGGCCGACTGGTGGTGGTCGGGATCGTTGGCGGCGTCCTGTTATGGGCGAAGTTGCTGCTGCGCACGCAGATGTCGTGATTAGCACAACTGATGACCCCTATGACGACGACCCGGCCGTGCTCGCTGACGAATTATTGGCTGGTGCAGTGAAAGTGCAGCAACAAGGCCGCAGCGTGGTGCTTGAGAAAATAGTAGATCGTCGCGCCGCTATTGCCCGGGCCTTTGCGTTAGCTGCGCCAGGGGACCTCGTGCTCATATCTGGTCGTGGTGCCGAACAAACTATGGCAGTGGCGAATGGTGTCCGATTACAATGGGACGATCGCGTGGTGGCTAGTGAGGAACTGGGCAAGCTTGGTTATCGGGCATAAACTATACGTAGTCTTATCTGAGATCTGCCGTTAAATAATTCATAATTTCATCGCATGCCTCTTTTTAAAAGGAAACGAGTACCAACCAGCCGTGTTTATCCGCTCCAATTTCGAAAGATTTGGAAGAAACTATTGACGCTTGAGATGGGTGTAGGGAAGGAAGCACATCGTATGTGGCGTTCAATCTTCGGTACCTTGTTTATCGTTGCTGCTATCTTTGCGCTCATCATAGCTGCAACACCACAGTCGGTAGCACCAAACTACCTTTTGCTACTCTCGCCTTTTGCCGCTGTATTTTTTTGCATGCTGTTTCTTATCATCATCTATCAGTGGCTGTATATTTGGACCTATTTTTATGACCTTGACGAACATTTTCTTCGGGTTCGAAAAGGTGTCCTCATCCGTCGCGAAGTGAGCGTTCCGTATAACCGCATTCATGACATATACTTTGACCAAGACCCATTGGATCACATTTTAAATCTGTACGATTTATACGTCGCAACGGCATCGGAAATTTCTCACACTGAAACGCATATTGATGGACTAAGCCGGCAGAATGGGGAAGCGGTACGGAACCTACTTCTGGAGAAAGTGGAAAAGTCTCGTGGCGGAGCTCCAGACAGGCCAAATTCTGGACTTGACAGCTGAAAAACAGTCTGGTACGGTGCTCACACTTTCAACCCGTCTTTCGGGCATGTTTTTTTGCGATTTTTGTTACACCGTGGTGCTTCATAGTAATAGGTAGTGCACTCTTCCCGTTCTCGGGAGGGGGTTTTTTGTTTCCACCTGCCCGCTTACTTATTTTTTAACTGCCAGCGTCCCATGGCACACCCACCACGCAAACGTTTCGGCGTCATTCGTGAGGCTACCCCCCTTCCTGATCTCACGGCCATTCAGAAACAATCGTACGATTGGTTCTTGCGCGAGGGGTTACGCGAACTGTTCGATGAAGTAAGTCCTATCCAGGACTTCACTGGTCGTGATTTAGAACTTGCCTTCACCGATTATTATCTCGATGAAGCGAAGTTCGATGAAATTACGAGCCGCGAAAAGAACGTTACCTTTGAAGCGCCGCTTCGTGTGAAAGCGAAGCTCACGAACCGACGGACGTCGGAAGTGAAAGAGCAAGAAATTTATTTGGGTGATTTTCCAGTTATGACACCACGAGGGACGTTCGTGGTGAACGGCATTGAACGGGTGGTCGTTTCACAGATGATTCGGTCGGCGGGTGTATTTTTTACTTCAGAATTTGTCCGTGGTCGTCGGTTGTATGGGGCGAAGGTCATTCCAAACCGTGGGGCATGGTTGGAAATGGAAACAGACGCCGCCGGTGTGGCCTGGGTGAAGATTGATAGAAAGCGAAAAGTAGCCGTAACCTCTTTGTTACGGTCTTTTGGCTATGGCACGGATGATCAAATCAGAGCGCTGTTCCAAGATGAGCTCGTACAGCCATATCTTGAAGCGACGTTAGCAAAAGATATTGCCACAAACGAAGATGAAGGGGTGATTGAAGTGTATAAGCGGATTCGACCAGGGGACCTCGCTACCACCGAGAACGCTCGGACACTCATTCAATCGATGTTCTTCCGGTTTGATCGCTACGACTTTGGTCGTGTCGGTCGTCATAAATTGAACATGCGTTTTGGAATTGATGTTCCGAACGACAAAGCGCACCGCGTTCTTCGCAAAGAAGACCTCGTTATGATTGTGAACGAGATTATGCGGTTGAATGCGACACAAGAAGAAGCAGACGACATTGACCACTTGGGGAATCGCCGCGTACGGGCAGTGGGTGAGCTGATTCAAAACCGGTTCCGTGTTGGTGTCGCTCGTATGGAGCGCATCATTCGCGACCGTATGTCGACATTGGACATTAACGAACTGACGCCAAATAAGCTTATCAATGCACGGCCAGTTATTGGTGCCTTGAAAGAATTTTTCATGAGTTCGCAGCTGTCGCAGTTCATGGATCAAACGAACGCCCTGGCTGAGTTGGAGCACAAGCGCCGCGTGTCTGCTATGGGCCCGGGTGGTTTGTCTCGTGAGCGGGCAGGATTTGAAGTGCGTGATGTGCACCCAACGCACTACGGTCGGCTCTGTCCAATTGCCACACCAGAAGGACCGAACATTGGTCTGGTTGGACACTTGGCAAGTTACGCACGGGTGAATGAGTACGGATTTATTGAAACACCTTTCGTTCGTGTGAAGCACGATGTGGACAATGACGCAAAAGAAACGACGGGCGAAATAGTGCGGCTTGATGTTGTTCATCCCAAAACCGGAAAAGTTATTGCCAAAGCTGGCACCACAGTAACGGCAGCACTAGCGAAAGATATTGCAGCTGTTAGTGAGGTAGAAACAGTGGCGTTGAAGCCACGCATTACGGGCGAGATTGTGTACCTCGATGCCTTTACGAACCAGCGACACACGACAACAGCGGCCACGACCCCCATTACGGAAGATGGCTATTTTGTTGAGGAAAAAGCCGAAGTACGTCGCCATGGCGAGCCGTCAGTCGAACCAGTTGAAACGATTGATTACATGGACGTTGCGCCGAACCAAATCGTCAGTATCGGCACATCGCTCATTCCTTTCCTTGAACACGATGACGCCATTCGGGCACTCATGGGTACGAACATGCAACGGCAGGCAGTTTCTTTGGTCAATCCAGCCGCCCCGATTGTCGGTACTGGTGTTGAAGCTCGAGCCGCCCGCGATTCTGGCCACGTTGTTATTGCTGACGAAGAGGGTGAAATTGTTGAAATCGACGGACGCCACATAGTGCTCCTCGCCAAGAGCGGCAAGCGGTACGTCTATGAACTTACGAAATTTGTTCGTTCTAACGCTTCGACCTGTTTAAATCAACGTCCCATTGTTTCACTGGGTGAGAAAGTGAAGGCTGGCGAGGTGCTGGCCGATGGTCCGTCGACTGAGGGTGGTGAATTGGCATTGGGTCGTAACGTCACAGTCGCCTTCATGTGTTGGGAAGGCTATAACTATGAGGACGCTATTATTATTTCAGAGCGCCTAGTTCGTGACGACGTTTATTCGTCAATTCATATTGAGGATTACACGGTAGACGTTCGTGAAACGAAGCTTGGTCCAGAAGTTATTACGTCTGACATTCCAAACATTGGTGAAGAGAAGCTGAAAGATCTCGACGAAGAAGGTGTTGTCCGCATCGGTGCGCAAGTTTCTTCGGGGGACATCTTGGTTGGTAAAATTACACCCAAAGGAGAAACTGAACTTTCTGCTGAAGAGAAATTGCTGCGCGCCATTTTCGGTGAGAAAGCAAAAGATGTCCGTGACACATCACTATACCTTGAACATGGTGAGCACGGTAAAGTCGTGGATGTTAAAGTTTTCTCACGTGACGCAGGCGACCGTTTGCCGGCTGGCGTTATTAAGAGCATTCAGGTGAAGGTGGCAAACCTACGAAAGATTCAGGTGGGTGACAAAATGGCTGGTCGACACGGCAACAAGGGTGTGGTGTCGCGAGTTGTGCCAGTTGAAGATTTGCCGTTCCTTGAGGACGGAACACCAGTCGACATCATTCTTTCACCACTCGGTGTGGTTTCTCGTATGAACCTCGGTCAAATTCTTGAGACGCACCTTGGTATTGCGGCTGAACGACTCGGCTATCACGTAGCCACACCGGCGTTAGATGGGGTGACGGGCGAAACAATTCAAAATGAGTTAGAACGAGCCGGCCTCGCCCGTGATGGTAAGGCAGTGCTATATAACGGCCGTACCGGTGAACCGTTCGCGCATCGGGTAACGGTTGGTACCATTTATATGTTGAAATTGAACCACATGGTGGACGACAAGATTCATCAGCGGTCTATCGGTCCATACTCGCTTATTACGCAACAGCCGCTGGGTGGTAAGGCGCAGTTTGGTGGTCAGCGATTTGGTGAAATGGAAGTGTGGGCGCTCGAAGGGTATGGAGCCGCTCATACCTTGCAGGAAATCTTGACCATTAAGTCAGATGACGTGCCCGGACGTTCCAAGGCGTACGAAGCTATCATTAAGGGTGAGCCAATCCAAAAGATGAATGTGCCAGAATCCTTTAATGTGTTGGTTCGTGAACTGAAAGGACTTTGTCTTGATGTTGAGTTGCTAGACGACGAAGACAATGTCATACGGGAGTCGTCCGAGGAACCAGTTGTCGCCGCTTAACCGCTACCACTATGTATACAGAACCAACACAAGGAACCGCTTCCGACTTTGCCGCCATTCGATTGAAGCTGGCTTCACCAGAAGCGGTGCGACGCTGGTCGCACGGTGAGGTCACAAAGCCAGAGACGGTAAACTACCGAACGCAAAAGCCAGAAAAGGAAGGTCTCTTTTCGGAACGAATTTTCGGTCCTTCAAAAGACTGGGAATGTTACTGCGGCAAGTACAAGAAGATTCGGTACAAGGGCATTGTCTGTGATAAGTGTGGTGTTGAGGTAACGAGAGCCGTTGTTCGACGTGAACGGATGGGTCACATTGAACTCAAAGCGCCAGTTTCACACATTTGGTTTCTGCGTGGCGTGCCATCAAAAATTGGTCTTATGCTTGACCTTTCCATGCAGAATTTGGAAAAAGTCATTTACTTTGCCAACTTCATTATTACCGAGGTTGATGAAGGATTGCGTGAGGCAACTATCGAGCAGGTGAAGCAGGAGTACCAGGCGAAGCGTCGGTCTATTGAAGCTGACTATCAGCACGAGGTAAAAGACGCGCAGGGTGACGGGACGAGCGAAAAGAGAACAGCTATTGCGAAGGTTCGCGATGAACGATTGGCTGAACTTGAGGAAGTATTTGCTCTCGCAGAGCGTGAACTTCGAGATTTGAAGCCGATGCGCATTATTTCCGAGAGCACGTACCACGACCTTTCCCTTAAGTATGGTCATGTCTTTACGGCTGGCATTGGTGCCGAAGCGGTGTACAAATTACTTTCTGAAATCGACTTGCCAGCGCTTCGTGAAACGATGGAAGAAGAGATGGAAGAGGCTGGTGGTGCACGGGCCGAGAAGTTGACTCGCCGAATGAAGCTCTTAAAGAGTTTTATGCAGAATCATTTGCGACCAGAGTGGATGATTATTACCGCTCTTCCCGTTATACCTCCGGATCTTCGGCCAATGGTGCCGCTTGATGGTGGTCGTTTTGCAACTTCTGACTTGAACGATTTGTATCGTCGAGTTATTAACCGTAACAACCGTTTGAAGCAGCTGGTTGAGTTGAACGCGCCGGAAGTTATTACGCGGAACGAGAAGCGTATGCTTCAAGAAGCGGTTGATGCGTTGATTGATAACTCTGCTCGTCACGGTAAGACAGTCATGGCTGCCACGGGGCAGAAGCGAAGCTTGAAGTCATTGGCCGACATGCTGAAAGGGAAGCAGGGTCGATTCCGCCAGAACTTGCTCGGTAAACGTATCGACTACTCTGGTCGTTCCGTTATTGTGGTTGGTCCAACATTAAAGATGCATCAGTGTGGGTTGCCAAAGCGAATGGCGCTTGAATTGTTCCGACCATTTGTTATTAGCAAGCTTATCAGTCGTGAATTGGTGCATAACGTGCGTTCGGCGAACCGATACATTGAAAGTGCTCGACCAGAAGTGTGGGACATACTAGACGAGATTGTGGCCGATGCATTCGTTCTATTGAACCGCGCGCCAACCTTGCACCGTCTTGGTATTCAAGCCTTCCGTCCAATCCTGGTTGAAGGGAAAGCTATTCAATTGCACCCCCTCGTTTGTCCGGCGTTTAACGCAGACTTTGATGGTGACCAAATGGCGGTACACGTACCACTGACAACAGAGGCTCGACGTGAAGCAGCTGAATTAATGCTCTCGTCTAAGAACCTTTTGAAGCCAGCACATGGCGAACCAGTGGCCAGCCCGAACCAAGATATTGTGTGGGGTCTCCACTACCTCACCACTGTGGACGAAGATGAAGCAACCGCCAATAAACGACTGTTTGGTAGCCCGACCGAAGCAATTACCGCGCATGACCTTAAGGTTGTTGGGCTTCGTCAGATGCTAACGGTCCGCTTATTGTCCGGTGAAATCGTTGTTACCTCAGTTGGACGATTGCTCTTCAATGAGGTGATGCCAGAGAGTGTTGGCTTTATGAACGAAGTCATGGATAAGCGCACGCTCGGAAATGTCGTCAAGAAAGTGATTGAACTTGAAGAAGTAGACAGAGCCGCGCAACTACTTGATGACTTGAAGGATCTTGGGTTTGCTTATCTGACGAAGTCTGGACTCTCGTGGAGTATGGGGGATATTCCTTCACTTCCTGAAAAGCCAGAAATTATTGAGGCGGCCCACAAAGAAGTTGATGAAGTGCAGCAGCAGTATGCCGATGGATTGTTAACGAATGACGAGCGTCACAGTCAGGTGGTGCAATTGTGGACCAGCGCCAAAGATAAGGTCGTAGCGCTCTCGAAAAATATTCTGCCAAAGGGTAGCTCGGTTTACACTATGGTTGAGTCCGGTGCCCGTGGGTCGTGGGGGCAGCTTACACAGATTGTTGGTATGAAGGGGCTTGTGACCAACCCATCTGGGGATATTATCGAACTGCCAGTTACGGGTAACTTCAAAGACGGGTTTGACGTACTTGAGTACTTCATTTCAACCCACGGTGCCCGTAAAGGACTTTCTGATACTGCGCTTCGTACCGCTAACGCCGGATATTTGACTCGTCGGTTGGTCGACGTGGCACAAGACGTCATTGTCCAGAGCACTGATTGTGGAGACCAAGAGGGCTTGGTTATTACTCGAGAAGAAGCCGCCAGTACCGGGCAGACGTTAGAGGAAAAGGTGGCTGGTCGAGTTGTGCTGGAACGGGTAATGAAGCCAGGGACTCGAAAGGTTATCGTCAAAGAAGGTGAACTGATTGGCTCCGATGTATTGGCTGAGTTGATTGAAGCGAAGGTAGATTCAGTACGAATTGCCAGTATCATGACGTGCAAAATGGGTCGTGGCGTCTGTGTTAAGTGCTACGGATTGGACCTTGGGTACAACCGTCCAGTTTCGCTTGGTACGGCTGTCGGCATCATCGCGGCTGAGTCTATTGGTGAACCTGGTACACAGCTTACTATGCGTACGTTCCACACTGGGGGAGTGGCTGGTCAGGACATCACGCAAGGTTTGCCACGAGTGGAAGAACTGTTTGAAGTGCGACCACCAAAGCGTAAAACCTTCTTGGCTGATGTGGCTGGTGTTGTCTCAATAACCACCCCGAGCCGCGAAGCGAATCCGGATGCACCTCGTGGTCAGCGGTTGCTCCGCATTGTGAGCAATGAACCCGTTCCTGACGCTGACCCAGAGATTGGTGAAAACATTCGGGAGATTATTATTCCGCCAGGGTATCGGTTGCTTGTTAATGACGGCGCTACCGTGACTGTCGGTGAGCAACTGACGGATGGCAGTAATGATTTGCAGCAACTTTTCCGCTTGCGTGGGCGTCTTGAAACGCAGCGCTACATTATTCGAGAGATTCAGTACATCTACTCTTCCCAGGGTCAGAAGCTAAACGATAAGCACGTGGAAGTCATTTGTCGGCAGCTCTTCTCACGAGTGTATGTTACAAACGCCGGCGACTCTGACTTACTCCCTGGAGAAATCGTTGAGCGTGCGCAGGTGATGGATGCGAACGCCGGCAGTTCAAAAGATTTGGTTGAGTACGATGAACTTTTGTTGGGTATGACAAAGGCGGCACTATCAACGAAGAGTTTCCTCGCCGCGGCGTCCTTCCAAGAAACCGCTCGGGTGCTCATTAACGCCGCAACGTCTGGGCGCGTGGATAGACTTGAGGGTCTAAAAGAAAATGTCTTGATTGGTCGCCTCATTCCGGCAGGGACTGGTTTCCGAGATAAACACATGGCAGTAGCACCAGCACCGGCACTTCCGGCTGCAGAGTAGCGTCCCCCGTTTTGCCGTGATATAGTTCAGCTACTATGGAAGGCAAAAAAGTACTCATCGTTGAAGATAACGAAACACTGCTACAGGCTTTGGAACGAAAGCTTGTAGGGTACGGGTACATCGTTACCAAGGCAAGAGATGGGGAAGAGGGGCTGCGGGCCATCACCGAAACTTCGCCAGACGTGGTTTTGCTGGATATTCTCATGCCAAAACTTGATGGTTTTGCTGTGCTTGAGAAACTGCATAGCGACGGCATCATACCGAAATTGCCAATCATTATTATCTCGAACTCCGGTCAACCAGTTGAGATTGATCGAGCGGTAAAACTTGGGGCCCGAGATTACCTCGTAAAGGCAGAATTTGATCCAGAAGAAGTCGTTGAAAAAGTACGAGTCGTGCTCGGCGAGCCACCAGTGGTTGCTCAGGCAGCCGTTGTGCCGACAGCCACTGCGCGACGCATTCTTATTGTTGAAGACGATCAATTTTTACGTGATTTATTAGAACGTAAATTGAAAGCCGAAGGATTCATTGTTGAAACTGCTATCGAAGGAGAAGCAGCGCTGGCTGTTGCCGAGAAAACCATGCCCGATCTTATCTTGCTAGACATTATTCTTCCCGGTATTGATGGCTTTACAATCCTCGAACGACTGAAGCAATCGCCTGCCATGGCTGGTATTCCGGTAATTCTACTCACGAACCTTGGTCAACGCGATGATGTTGATAAGGGTTTGAAGCTTGGTGCCGTTGGTTATTTGGTGAAGGCGCACTTTACACCAGGCGATATTGTTGAGAAAGTTCGTAGCACTCTGCAGATTGGTTAATATGCAGGTTACTATTTACACGACGAGCACGTGCCCGTATTGCAAGTTGGCGAAAGCTTTTTTTGTAGCGCACAACGTAGCATTTACAGAGAAAGATGTAACGAGTGATCACGCCGCGCAGCAAGAGATGATAGAAAAATCCGGAGTCATGGCCGTACCAGTTATTGTCGTTGACAGTGAAATTGTCGTGGGATTCAAAGAAACAGAACTTACCCGATTACTGGGGCTTTCGTAAGTATGGAAATATTGGCCATTCGAGGAATGGCAACCCAATACGAGACGGATGTAGTGGTTGTTGGCTCCTTTGAAAAAGAAAAAAAATTAGTTGGTGCGGTGCGTGATATTGACCGAATTTTGGCTGGTCGAATCACTGCTGCTATAAAGCGATATGATTTTTCTGGGAAGAAAGGCGAAAGCATTTTGATTCCTTCGCACGGGATTCCCTCACACACGGTGTTACTTTTGGGACTTGGTCAGCGTCGTAATTGGGATGCTAGTGTACTTAGAGAGTTAGCAGCCAGTACGGCGAAGCGCACTGGCCAAGAACGAGCGAAGCGAATTGCGTTCGCAGTGGAGCCGTTTGGCGGTAGTCGCGCTATTGAACGAAGCGCTGCTGCTATTACTGAAGGGGTACTTCTCGGAACCTATAAGTTCGATCGGTACCATGGTAAGGAAACAAAAGTTGAAGTAGAGAAGCGACTCATTACTACGGTGGCGGTACTTGTTGGATCTGATGCTCAGAAGCGCCAGGCTACGGCGGGCATTATTAGTGGCCAGCGCAGTGCTGCGATGACGTGTTATGCCCGAGACCTTGTTAACACTCCTGCCAGCGATATGACGCCGCAGCATTTGGCGGCCGTTGCTCGTGAGATTGCGAGCAAGAAAAAATCGCAAGTTACCGTTCGTGTTCTGGATGCTGCTGCCGCAAAGAAACTCAACATGGGGGCTTTCCTCGCTGTGGCAAAAGGCTCAGATGAGGCACCGCAATTTATACACCTAACATATACGCCAAAGCGGTCAGGCAAATTAAAAAAAGTATTCTTTGTTGGTAAGGGTGTTACGTTTGATTCTGGTGGGTTGCATGTTAAGCCGTGGGGGTACATGGAAAATATGAAAATCGATATGGCCGGTGCGGCGGCGGTGCTAGGATTATTCTCTCGTATTGATGAGTTGGCACCACGGTGTGAAGTGCACGGCATAATCCCAGCTGTTGAAAATATGCCTTCAGGCAAAGCCGCGAAACCGGGTGATGTTGCCATGACCTTATCGGGTAAAACGGTAGAAATTTTGAACACTGATGCTGAAGGTCGCCTCATTTTGTGTGATGCGCTTGGTTATGCGGTACGAGAAAAAGCAGATTACATTGTAGACCTCGCAACATTAACCGGTGCGTGCGTCGTGGCGCTGGGTGAAGAGATTGCGGGGATGTTTGGCAATACGAGCGCGTTCACCAAAATGGTAATGGCGGCTAGCAAGGAAGTTGGTGAGCCGCTATGGCAATTGCCGCTTCCTGGTCGGTATAAAGAGCTTTTGAAGAGTAAAGTAGCCGATTATAGAAATACAGGAGACAGATGGGGTGGAGCTATCGTAGCTGCTTTGTTCTTGCAAGAGTTTGTTGAAAAAACACCATGGGTGCACCTTGATATTGCTGGACCAGCTTGGGCGGAGCGCGAAACGCAACCCTCGGTGCCACTAGGTGCTACTGGTTTTGGGGTACGGACGCTGGAGGCTTTGCTGGCGACGTTGCGGTAACTGGAACTACTTGCACGCTTGACGAGCGGCGAAGCGCCGCTTTTATTTTTTGCTCAACTTTTCGAGCCTGAAGAATTTTCGTTGGCGATAGCTCTGTTAGATCAGCTTCTCGTTCGTGCGCCGCATAGAGTACGGTATACATTTCTGGCAATAAGGAACCCATCAGTTCATCTACCGTAACAGAACGAGCTATGGCAGCGTAGTGTTCATGAGGTGCTGCATTTTCGTCAATCGCCAGATCAATACCGGTTGCCGGCGTAAGTGAAGCATCGTCATTTTCCAGGTAGGCGAGAACTAATCCATCACCACCTAATTCTTTTGTTTGCACAACAGCAACCGCCGCCGCTTCCTCGTGCTCAGCCATAAATGTTAGCAATGATTGCCAGGCTCTTTTCGTTAGCGTTAAATCGTGGACTTGGCAGAAACCACCAAGACATTTCATGCCGTAGTATAAAGACACCATGATGTAACAGGTAAGCATGCTCGGAAAAATTTTTTTTGCCTTGAGAGCAGTTCGAATAGCTTCGGGGTTCCATGGTACGATCGGCAATCCATTTGGCAACGTAAGTGAACCGTTTGCAATCTGTAAACTTACCCGACGATGTTTCTCGTCAATTCCCCAGAAGAAGCAAGTGCCGGTACCCTTCGCCTGAGAGAATGCGCCCGGTATTCCGTCAAAACAGTTCGTCGCTTCTTCGCGAACCCGGTCGTCAAAGAGCATGCGGTAGAGGAGGGAGTCTGCATTGATGAGGTGAACCTCTTGAAGGAGGGTTGCAACAATTGATTCAATATCAATATAGATGAGATCCAGCGGTTGGGATCCGAATAGTTTTGGCCAAAGTGCAAAGTTAATTTTTGTTATTTGCGTGGAGAAGTCCGGTGCGTTTAGTACGTCTGGGTTTGCAAAGATTTCTCCTAATATTTTTTTCGCCGCCGTTGCACGAGGAATGGTTAGTGCGCCACCGCGTGCCAGCGCGTCGAGTCTCGCACATGCCCGATCGATGTCAGCAGCCGTAAATGGTTCTAAGTCGTAGACAACACTCATTTTTAAGCGATCTGGGAGTATAGGTATGCGAATGAGTTCGTGCTGCCCGGCTCGTTTGCCATTGAGCAAGATGCCTCGAGGATAGGCTGAGGCATTATTTACAGAGACACTGGCAAATGAAAAAACGACCGCCGCACATAAGTCAGGGTCGTCCGTATCCATCACAGGGAGACTGGAGATGAGATTAGCGTTAACGAAGAAAGGGTGGTCGATTGGTCCGTGATGATCGATCGTTGAAATGAGCGCCTTACTTCTTAATTGCAAAGCGACACGTTTGCCAACGCTAGGATTGATTCGTTCAGCGACGAGTTTTTCGACAACGGCAATGAGTTCTTCTTTGCGTTCATCGAGACGTGGGGCAGGGTTCACGTCAAGAAAATCGCGGGCATATTCATAGAGTGTCTTAGCCCCGTGGCGATCCATTATTTCACCAAGAATCGGGCGCCGCTGCCATATGGCTTGACGGAGTCTGTGTACGGCTTTAAGAATTTTTTGTACTGCGTCGGCGTTTTGGTCGCGTCCAAATGCCTCAGTGTCATCAGGAATATCCATAGTAAATCGCTCCCTCAAAGGAGCGTGGTATTTTCCTCGTGATTATTTGCTGTATCCTGGCAAAAAAAGGGTGTTTAGTCAAGGCTTTCGGGGTATTTTGAAGGGTCTTTTGAATCCATCAGCTTACACCCTGAAAACCCTTGACAGGCCGGAAACATTCGGTATAATTAGCCAAGTTAACTGTGGATATTAACTAACGCCTCTCTATGCAACATCGCCTAATAACTTCTCTCCAAACGGACGGCTAGAGACATTACCGGCGTTGCAGGTGTCTCAACCGCCCTTCGGCGGTTTTTTTGTCCCTTCTTTTTTTAAATCTCACCGCTCGTTGTTCCTGGTGCAGCGACTCGTCGACGCCTTGCGCGTCGCGGTCGCTGCAGCGGGTGGAACGGATAGCAACTTGAAAATTTCATAGTCCAATGCAAGCACACGGATGAAGACGCATCTTCACATAGATTAATTGCAGTTTTACTGGATGCTGATGAATATCAGCATCGAGGCACGAAAGGGTAGATGGCGGATGCCTTGACACTAGAAGACGATGAAGGACGCGGCAACCGGCGAAACGCTTCGGGGAGGTGGTGAGCAACCTTTGATCCGGAGATATCCGAATGGGGCAACCCAATCCTGGTAATGCGGGATTATCGTGCGCTGAATACATAGGCGTACGAAGTGTACCCGGGGAACTGAAACATCTTAGTACCCGGTGGAAAAGAAAATAATGTCCTCCACGAGAGTTGCAGGCGGCGAACGCAAGTTCGCACGGGCAACTTTCGCGAAGGAAAATTCTCCTAGTAGCGGCGAGCGAACGGGGAGAAGCCCAAACCTCAGATGGCTGTATGTGCGTACCTAACTCGCAAGAGATAAGGGCAATCGTGTAACGGCTTCAGGGCCAATGCCAATTGAGGGGTTGTAAAATGATTACGTCAGCGCGCCTGACCGCGCTGGGCAGAGTGAGCAGCTACGGCTGAATACCATCTAGGAGAAGGTCCCTGGAAAGGGCCACCAGAGAGGGTGAAAGTCCCGTACTCGAAAGAAGGTATTGCTTTGCGGTTTTTATTTTGAGTACCACGAGACTCGAGAAATCTTGTGGGAATCTGGGTCGACTACGATCCAAGGCTAAATACTTCTAGTGATCGATAGTGAACAAGTACCGTGAGGGAAAGGTGAAAAGTACCCCGGTGAGGGGGATGAAATAGTATCTGAAACCATCTACTTACAGAGAGTCGGAGCTCACCTTCGGGTGGGTGACGGCGTGCCTATTGAAGAATGAGCCAACGAGTGTGTTGCCTATCGCTCGTCTAAGCCCACGTAGGGCGGAGGCATAGTGAAAGCGAGCGTTAATAGCGCGATTTTCACTCTATAGTTTTTGGTTATCCTTGACTTCGGTCGAGTGGTAACCGAGGACTGTAGTGTGAACAAGCGGTAGCAATACGACCCGAAGCCGGGTGACCTAGCCATGGCCAGGATGAACCTCGTCGAAAGACGAGGGGAGGTCCGAACCCACGCGCCGTACAACACGCGGGGATGAGCTGTGGTTAGCGGAGAAATTCCAATCGAACTCGGCGATAGCTGGTTCTCCTCGAAATAGCTATTGGGCTAGCGCCACAGTGGCACCCAGGGGTAGAGCACTGAATGAGGAACGGTGGAGCAATCCTACGTTCTTCAACCAAACTCCGAATACTGGGATCGTTATACTGTGGTAGTCAGACTATGGGGGCTAAGCTCCATCAGTCAAAAGGGAAACAGCCCTAGACCGGCAACTAAGGTCCCGAAATCTTCTCGTACCTGCGGGTACGGGACACGCGAAGCCTTCGGGTTAGCGTGGGATTAAGTGTCAAAGGAAGTGAGATGATTGAAACAACCAGGAGGTTGGCTTAGAAGCAGCCATCCTTTAAAGAAAGCGTAACAGCTCACTGGTCAAATTATCTTGCGCCGAAAATTTATCGGGGCTCAAATCCAGTACCGAAGTTCCGGATCTTCACTTTTAGTGAAGGTGGTAGAGGAGCGTCCTGATCTGCGTCGAAGGGAGACCCGTGAGGGATCCTGGAGCGGTCAGGAGTGAGAATGTTGGCATGAGTAGCAAAAAGTCACGTGAGAACCGTGACCACCGTAAGCGTAAGGTTTCCTGGGCAACGACACTCGACCCAGGGTGAGTCGGTCCTAAGGTGAGGCCGTACGGCGTAACCGATGGATGAGCAGTTTAATATTACTGCACTTGCTCCTACGTAGAGCGTTGTGCGCTTCTTTTAAGTCCCCACGTTTTTTGGCTATAGGCGTGCCGCAAGGCGCAGGCGAAGCCGCAAGGCAGAGCCAATGGGAGTAGCGAAGGAGCCTAGAAAAGCAACGTATCTCGTCTTGCGTAAAGTGAGACGTGGTAGGAGTGAACCGTACCGTAAACCGACACAGGTGCGCGAGGCGAGTAGCCTCAGGTGTACGAGAGAACCCTCGTTCAGGAACTCGGCAAAAAAGCGGCCGTAACTTCGGGATAAGGCCTCCCCGACTTTGTCGGGGCGCAGCGAATGATCTCAAGCGACTGTTTACCAAAAACACAGGTCCCTGCGAAAGCGAAAGCTTATGTATAGGGGCTGATGCCTGGCCAGTGTCAGAACGTTAAGGGGATTGGTCATGGCCTTCGGGCCGGCAGCCTTGAACCGAAGCGCTGACGAACGCCGGCGATAACTATAATCGTCCTAAGGTAGCGAAATTCCTTGTCGGGTAAGTTCCGACCTGCACGAATGGCATAACGACTTGAGAACTGTCTTAACGAGGGACTCGGTGAAATTGCGAGAGGGGTGAAGATGCCCCTGACCCGTGGCTGGACGAAAAGACCCCGTGAAGCTTTACTACAGCTTGCTATTGAGTTAGGGATACAACTGTTCAGCATAGGTGGGAGCCGCAAGGCACCAGTGAGATACCACCCTTTTGTATTCGTAACCCTAACCCTGCACCGTTATCCGGTGCGGGGAACAGTAGCTGGCAGGTAGTTTAACTGGGGCGGTTGCCTCCTAAAATGTAACGGAGGCGTTTACAAAGGTTGGCTAGTCCCGGATGGAAATCGGGACGATAGGGCAAAGCCAGAAGCCAGCTTTACTGCAACTCCTACAAGAGAAGCAGTCGCGAAAGCGGAACTTAGTGATCCGACGATCCAATGTAGGATGGTCGAAGCTCAACGGATAAAAGCTACTCCGGGGATAACAGGCTAGTCAGGCCCAAGCGTCCACAGCGACGGCCTGGTTCGGCACCTCGATGTCGGCTCGTCGCATCCTGGGGGTGGAGAAGCTCCCAAGGGTTTGGCTGTTCGCCAATTAAAGCGGCACGCGAGCTGGGTTCAGAACGTCGTGAGACAGTTCGGTCTCCTATCCGCCACGGGCGCGGAAACTTGCGGAGGCCCTTCCTTAGTACGAGAGGACCGGGAAGGACGAACCTCTGGTGTACCAGTTGTTCTGCCAAGGGCAGTGCTGGGTAGCCAAGTTCGGTTAGGATAAACGCTGAAAGCATATAAGCGTGAAGCCGTCTCCAAGATTAGGTTTCGTTTGAGGCCCCCAAGAGATTATTGGGTTGATAGGCGCTACGTAGAAGTCCCGTAAGGGATGAAGCGGAGGCGTACTAATCGGCCGATGCCTCGGTGCTGATGTGCGTCCACATCCAGCATGACTGTAATTTTTTTGATGCGTCAGACAGACGCGTGCTTGCATTGTGTTTTCACTCCAGCCGTGGGCTGCAGTGTCCTGGTGCTTCTAGCGGTGAGGCCACACCTGTTCCCATTTCGAACACAGCCGTTAAGCTCACCAGCGCCGATGATACTCTTTCAGGGGAAAGTAGGTCAGCGCCAGGACAGTGCAGCCCACAAAAAACAGCAACCACTCGGTTGCTGTTTTCGTTGTCTTCGGGCGCGCCCGGTAACCTGCCAAACATTGGTTTCTCTGCTAGTATAGCTAAAACATATGAAGCAACAGAAAAAAATTGGCGTTGTTCTTTTGGCTGCTGGTAAAGGTAGCCGTATGGGTTTGTCTATCCCAAAAGTGCTTGTGCCTGTTGCCGGGCAGCCTATGATTCTACGCGCCGTAGGGGCGATCGAAGAAGGCGCGTTTGGAATGAAGCCTGTCGTGGTCGTTGGATATAAGCGTGCACAAGTTGAAAAAGCCGTTGGTAGCCGGGCACTCTATGCTGGGCAATCAAAGCAGCTTGGCACAGGGCACGCCGTTGCTACAGCGATGCCGCTTTTGAAAGGAAAGGTTAATCAGGTCATCGTGGCTAATGGTGATAGTCCTTTTCTCACTGCAGCTGTGCTGCGTAAGTTGTCGGCTATGCAACTACGGACGGGGGCAGCCATGGCGCTCGCCACAGCGCTTGTTCCTAACTATAGGGGTGTCCAGCGTATTTTTTCGAAGTGGGGGAGAATTGAACGTGATACAACTGGTCGTTTCGTTCGTCGCTGCATTGAGTATAAGGATGCAACAGCTGGAGAGCGACGAATCCGCGAAGTAAATTGCGGTCAGTATTGTTTCAATGCGGCATGGCTTTGGCGCACACTACCGAAATTACAGCGTAAAAATGTACAGCGTGAATATTATTTAACGGATCTCATGGCACTCGCTGTTGCTGATGGTGAGCGAGTTGTGCCACTGGTACTTAAAGATTGGCGCCACGGGGTCGGCGTCAATACACAAGGTGAAGTATTGCTTGCTGATCGGTTGGCGAGGCAGTAGCGCTACGTATGATTTCGACAATTGGAAATACAGTTCTTGATTTACATATTCATTCAAAATTTTCTCGCGCCTGTTCAAAAGATCTTCTGCTTCCGAATATTGCCGCCGCCGCAGCTCGCAAAGGCATCACGCTCATGGGGACGGGAGATTTCACGCACCCTGGGTGGTTTGCCATGATGGAACAAGAACTGACGCAGACTAGCAGTGGTTTTTATGAATGTAAGGCAGCCAAAACCGTACGGCCGGTTCAATTCGTTCCCACTGTTGAAATTGCTTGCATCTATAAAAAGAACGAAAAAGTTCGCCGTTTACATGTGTTGGTTGTTGCGCCCGATCTTTCGGTCGTAAGGAAAATTAATATCGCCCTAGCAGCAATTGGTAATCTAAAAGCAGATGGGCGACCAATGTTGGGGCTCGATGCGAAGCGTCTGCTAGAAATTGTGCTGAGCATTTCAGAAGCATGCATGTTTATTCCGGCACACGTCTGGACGCCGTGGTTTTCAGTCTTTGGTTCAAAATCGGGCTTTGATAGTTTGGAAGAATGTTTTGAGGAACTAACGCCATATGTCACTGCCATAGAAACGGGGCTTTCGTCGGACCCGCAGATGAACTGGCAGATTTCTCACTTAGACAAAGTAACCTTACTATCAAATTCAGACGCGCATAGTCTGGATAATCTGGGCCGTGAGGCGACAGTACTTACTGGCATGGATTGGACCTACGACGCGCTTCGTCATGCTCTTTCAAATACACAGTCAAACAAGATTGTTGGTACCATTGAATTTTATCCTGAGGAGGGGAAGTATCACGTTGATGGTCATGCAATGTGTGGTGTACGGTTATTACCTGACGAGACTCGACAGTTGCAAGGCGTATGTCCGAAGTGCGGGCGATCCGTTACCGTCGGCGTTCTTAGCCGAGCGTCTCAGTTAGCAGACCGTATGGTCACTGAACGACCAAGTAGCCGGCCAGATTATGTTTCTATTGTGCCACTGAGAGAAATTTTGTCAGAAGTAATTGGCGTTGGGAAACATTCAAAAGCAGTGGCGCGAATCTATGAGCAGTTGGTGCCAACGGTGGGGACTGAGTTCGAGGTTCTCATTGACGCGCCGCTCGCTCGCATACAGGCGGCTACGTCGCCTGCCGTAGCTGATGCGGTTAATCGCGTCCGACGAGGTGCAGTAACCATAACGCCTGGGTACGATGGTATTTTTGGCTCTATTAGCCTGTATGGTTTAGAAGGTCCGCCTGGTCCGGCAGAAAAAACTATTTTTGGGTAAGCAAAAAGAGCTCCCTAGGGAGCTCTTTTTGCTGTGAGGACAGAAGCGGTTATCGCTTCTTTGCCTTCTTCACAGTCTTCTTCTTCTTAGGAGCGGCCTTGCGCTTTGGTGCCGCCTTCTTCACTGTCTTTTTCTTTGCTGCCTTTTTCTTTGCTGCCATGAAAATCACCTCCGTCCAATTATGCGTAACAGTGATGCGTTCGCTTTCGCGTAGTACATGTGTTGCGCTAAAATTTTTTTGTAACGCGATTGTGCGTTTCAAAAACTGTAATCATTATATACTAAAAAAATATCGTCAACAATATTTTTTGCAACAAAATAACATTCGCCGTAGCGAATGTTATTTTGTTTCGTAGCAATCTATTGCAGTGACGAGTGAAGCAGAATTTTTTTGGTGGACCCGAGGGGATTCGAACCCCTGACCTCTCGGATGCAAACCGAGCGCTCTACCAACTGAGCTACGAGCCCGTGAAAAAGATGTTACGGTAAAGTTGTGAATCCTGCAAAAAGACCACCAAACAGGCCTAAAAGTACATTTCCAATAAGTCCGGTTACCATAAGTAAACCGATTATGATTGCCGCGACACCAACCAACTTATAGCCAAGGCGCGATCCACCGTAGAAACGTAACCACTGTTCAGCCCAACCCATTGAGCCGGCAAAGGTTAGAATTTTTTCTGTGTAGACAACAATGAGCGCGCCGATTGTTGTAATGATGAGGCCCCAGATGATTTGCATAGGCTGTGGATAACTTCTTATTTTTTTACGTACAACGTCTTACGGTAACGGTTTGTTCACTAATGTGTGTAGTAAACTTTTTGCGTCGTCGTTTACACTTTTATTTTTTTTTATCACATTGCACACCGTACATTGATGATAGACAATAAACGTATCGTGCTCGTAGCGTGTTGCGATAGGACGCATCATACCATGACACGTTGCTGCTCGGTCACCTGGGTCAATGTCCACATGTTTTGACCAGAGACATTTTGGGCAGTGATTCGTATATCCGTCACCCACTACATTTTGAGCGCAGTGTTCGCAGATGAAGTCCTCTTTCTTCCTCGTGAATGTCACGTGCCAATTCTACAGGTTTTTGGCTATTTGTGAAGCCGTGCTTGCCCAAGCCGTGTTGCACAGGTACGCTTAGCTACTATGCAAACAAAGGCCATAATTTTTGATTTAGAGGGGGTTATTGCCGACACCAATCACATTTGGGATGAGGCGGACCGCGCTTTCCTCAGTCAGCGCGGTCTCAATTGGAGTGATATGTCATGGGTTGAGGCAAAGGCATCTTTGAATGGGATGTCATTACGAGACGGTGCTTCCTATGTTAAGGATTATTTTAATTTGCCAGATGCTGTTGACGAGCTTATAGATGAACGATTTCAAATAGTGCAGCAGCTATTTCAAAAAACGATCACTTTCGTGCCGGGCTTTCAAGAACTTTGGCGATTGCTCCCAGATAGTAAATACAGAATGGCAGTTGCTACGGCGCTTCATCCCGAATTATTGACCATTGTTCAGGAGCGACTTGCGTTACCTACATATTTCAATACTCACATCTACTCGGTAAGCGAAGTTGGATGGAAATCAAAGCCAGACCCAGCTGTTTTTTTGTTTGCGGCAGAAAAGCTTGGAGTAGTGCCTAGTCAGTGTGTTGTTATTGAAGATTCTCCTAAGGGTATTATGGGAGCTCGGGCAGCAGGAATGAAATCCATAGGGTTCTCGGGAACTTTTGAAAAGCAGCACCTTAGTGCCGCTGACGTTGTTATTGATGACTTACTTGATGTGGCTACGTATATTGGCAAAGAAATATGAGTAGTGAAAAATTTGTATCGCGAGGTGGTGAAAAGTTGGCTCACGCCCTCGATACTTTTGCCGTGAATGTAACTGGTGCGATATGTGCCGACTTAGGCTGCTCAACGGGTGGCTTTACCGATTGCTTATTGCAGCGTGGTGCCAAGAAAGTGTACGCGATTGATACGGCCTACGGTGTGTTGGATTGGAAATTGCGAAATGACGCACGTGTGGTTGTTATGGAAAGAACCAATGCGCTCTACGCTGAGCTACCAGAACTTGTTGATGTGGTGACAATTGATGCTGGGTGGACGAGACAGCAGAAAATTATTCCGAAAGCACTCACGTTTATAAAACCAGGTGGTGTCGTGGTGACATTAGTTAAACCGCACTATGAAGCACTGCCGGGTCAGTTAGTTGCTGGGCGAGTGCCAGATGAACTCGTGTCGCAAGTGCTGGCAAAAGTGAAAAGCGATCTAGCCGCACTTGGCCTCCATGTAAAATCAGAGACTGAGTCGCCGATTGTGGGAGAAAAAGGTAGAAATCGAGAATTTCTATTCTTTATTTCTCCGGCGGGTAATTAATTTCCAAAATCTTCGAGGGAGTCCGGATTGGGGAGTCACTTGTTCTGGCTGACTTTCTGGTACTGGTTTAGTTGAAGGATGCTGTGGTGCGTGCCTTTCTCGCCACGCGTCCGCTTCGCACACTGCATAGGATTTAAAATTTTCGTGTTCTGAACAGAGTTCAATTGATTCGTGGGGCAAAAGATGGGGGCTGCGCTCTGGTATAGGTATGGCTATCAGAAGTTACGCTGATGCTTGTTTTGATGTAAGTCGGGCATAAAGGTATCCACCCGCAACTCCCGCATAAAATCCCAATGGCCCAGTAATAATAATACCAAGTAGCGGTCCTTGGTCTGCTTCCGGCGCAAAAAGAATTGGACCAACAAAACCAGCAATGAAGCTAATAAAGCCAAGAATACATCCACTGATTATTGCAATCTTCATGCGTCGCCGACTTTCTGCTGTCTGAATCTTGAGGTAAATCCACCAACAAAGAAAAGTATTTCCTACAGCAGGCAAGAGTTGAATGAACCATGAAAATATATTAAATCCGTCTTTCAGTTCTACAAATAAAGCAAACAAGTTATTTAATGCATCAAGACTGAAAAGAATTGCCAATACGAGGGCAACTTTTCGATGAGTTTTATAAGTAGTAGGAGTGATGGTTTTTGTATCTTCCATACATAATAAAATGAAAGCTAGCTTTAAACACCAAGGTGGCATTTGAAACGGGACGACCACATTGTATTGTTCATTGGGCAATGTAGGATTCGAACCTACGACCTTCTCGGTGTAAACGAGACGCTCTAACCAACTGAGCTAATTGCCCACAAAAAGATTTAATTTTGCTTCGTTACCTAAGTTTAGCAGACCTCATAATAATTGCGATTGCATCGCAATTACTGAAAATGACGGACGGTGTCCCGTGAAACGGGACGGCCTTCTCGGTGTAAACGAGACGCTCCCAACCCGCCACAATGTGAAACTTTGGGCGGGTAACCTCCGCCAGAGGCGGATCCGCCGTTGGCGGAAACTGCCTGTCCGCCATAGCTCCGACGATACTGCCGGAGCGAAGGAGGAAGTTCCGACGATGCTAGGCATGTCGGAACCCCGACCTGAAAGCGTCGGGGCTAATTGCCCACAATAAGGTTTTAATCCGGCTCCCTACGAGGTTTCTGTATACTTGCTTTTCTTGCTCCTGTCCAGGTAGGGGACTTCTGGTATACTAAGGGAATGAATTGGCTGCTTGTGGCACTAGCCGGACATTTTGCGAATGCTTTAGCGTTCGTTGTTGATAAAATATTACTGTCTGGACGTATGCAACGCCCAGGTGTTTATGTCTTTTTTATTGGCACACTTGGTCTCTTGGGTTTTGTGCTCTTGCCTTTTGGTGAGCTAACGATCTTGCCCGTGTCTGTTCTTGTTACGGCATTCATAGCTGGCGCTTCTTTCATGGCGGCACTGTTGGCATTTTTTAATGCTCTGCAGCAAGGGGAGACCACTCGAGTCGTGCCGGCGGTTGGTGCACTTGTTCCTCTTTGGACAATACTTTTTGCTGCCGTTACGCTTGGCGAAACGGTGTCATCCGGTCAGTTGTCAGGGATAGCCCTCTTAATTATCGGTGCGGTGGTTATATCGTATGAACGGGGACAAGCGAAGCGTCTTGGTTATAGAGAAGCGTATCTTACAGTCCTTGCTGCTGGCTTGTTTGCCCTTTCGTACACATTAACGAAAGTCGTTTTTAACCAAACCACGTTCATTGATGGTTTCCTTTGGATGCGACTGGCGGCCTTTAGTACTGTTGTCCCGCTCCTCATGGTGCCGGGTATTCGCCAGGCCATTTTTGCCCGTGGGGGCACTCGTCCATCGGCATTATTTTATGTTGGACAAGCGTTTGGTGCGCTTGGGTTTGTATTATTAAATTTTGCCGTTGCCTTGGCACCCCAGGTTTCGGTCGTGAATGCTTTGCAGGGCGTACAGTACGCCTTCCTTTTCATTCTGGCTGTATTTGTAAATCGTTTCTTTCCTGGCGCCATTCATGAAAGGATTACTCGAACGATAGTTTTGCAAAAAGTGTTTGCTTTGTTTGTCTTAAGTTTTGGCCTCTATCTTGTCGCTTGAGATGCGCGTAGGTATTCGTCGGTCATCTATACGTTGGGTAGCGCTGGCTATTTGCGCGGCCCTTATTGTTTGGCTAGCCTATCTTGCTCGGCCAGTAGCAGAGCAAGAGCAGCGCCTGGGTGTGACTTTTTCAACCAAGCAGGCGCTGGCATTACATCTTGATCCAAAGGTGGTGCTCGGAAGCGTTCTTGATGAACTCGGCGTTCGCCAGTTGCGTATCGTTGCGTACTGGGATGATATAGAACCAACGCAAAACACGTTTACTTTTTCAGAACTTGATTGGCAACTCGACGCAGCAGCGGCGCATAACGCTGAAGTTATTGTTGCGGTTGGTCGTAAGGTGCCGCGTTGGCCTGAGTGTTTCGTGCCGGCTTGGCTCCATACGTTATCAAATAGCGAACAAGACGCAGCATTGGAAGACCTATTGGTAGCCATTGTCAGTCGTTATGACAGTCGACCAGAAATAGTGATGTGGCAGTTAGAGAATGAGCCGTTCGTAAGCTGGTTTGGTTATTGCCCAGCACCACTCCGCGAACGGCTTGATCGTGAACTGACCATAATGAGGGAACGTACAGAGAAACCAGTGCTTATTACCGATTCAGGAGAACTGTCACTTTGGTCGCATGCTGCGACGTTTGCCGATACCTTTGGTACCACAATCTACCGAACTACCTGGAATAAGTACATTGGCTATTGGACCTATCCATTTCCGGCAGGACTGTATCGGGCGAAGGCTCGTCTTTGGGGACTAGACCCTGCGCACGTTCTCATTGCAGAGCTTCAAGCAGAACCTTGGCCGCCAGGTGTCTCCCTCGTTGAGGCGACCATTGAGGAGCAGTTGCGTTCCATGGACATAGATCGATTGAATAACCAAATAGCGTTTGCTAAGAAAACTGGGTTTGGTGACGCCTATCTTTGGGGCGTAGAGTGGTGGTATTGGATGCGTGAGCAAGGTCACCCAGAATTTTGGGAGCGTGGCAAAGAATTATTTCCAAGCGATAAATAAACGCTGGTTACAATGGCAGTACGGCTTTATGGCTAACGGTTTTACGGCTATACTAACCACATGATATATATTGGCGCTGATCATCGTGGCTTTGGCCTTAAAGAGTCATTAAAACGGTTTTTGACGAAGAATAGGATTCCGTTTGAGGACTTCGGAGCGGCAAAACTTGACCCCAGTGATGACTTTATTGATTATGCTTTGCCGGTTGCCAAAGCCGTTGCCACTGACCCCGTCATGCATCGCGGTATTTTAATGTGCGGCAGTGGTGTTGGCATGGATATTGCTGCTAACAAGGTGCGTGGTGTGCGAGCAGCATTGGTTCGGTCAGTGCATCAAGCCATTGGTTCAAGAAAAGACGATGATGCCAATGTACTGGTGTTTGATGCTGACGAGACCAGCGGGGCTGATGCCGCCGATATCGTTCAGGTTTGGCTGTCCACACCATTTAGTAACGAGCCACGGTATCGTAATCGCCTTGATAAGCTGGCAGCACTCGAGCAAGAGATGTTTTCTCCAAACAAATAAAGTATGGTTATCATTCCAAGTATTCTTACCGATTCTTCGCAAGAACTTATCTCGCGGGTGCAGTCGGTGGCTGGCTTGGGTTTGACGGTGCAGGTAGACTTTATGGACGGGCAATTTGTGCCGACCAAATCGGTGTCGCCCGATGACCTGCCTGAATTACTTCGAGATGTTGAATGGGAGGCGCACTTAATGGTGCGCGATCCGCTTAGCTGGAGCCCGCCACTGTATCGACTTGGCGTTAGCCGTGTGTATTGGCATGTTGAGGCGCTCGACGGTGTGTTGCGTCTTCCGAGGCCATCGAGCCGCATTGAGCATGGGCTTGCGTTGCGGCTAGAAACGCCAGTCACGGCCATAGAATCGTACGTACCCAGTTTGACCTCACTATTACTCCTCAGCATAGAAAAGCCAGGGTATCAGGGCGAAGTATTTTCTGAAGCAGTCTATGAAAAAATTAGGACAGTGAAAGCACGCTACCCCCAATTAAAGTTGACCATTGATGGCGGGGTAAAAATTGAACATATGAAGCCGTTGTCAAAGCTGGGTGTTGATCGGGTTGCCGTGGGGAGTACGTTTTGGAAATTTGGGGACCCAAAGACGGTACTCGCCGCGTTTCGGCAAGCGACACTCTAATGGCATACGCCATACGCTATATGCTGTACGGTTTACGAATGAAAACTCGGATTGAGAAGTTTTGATGAATCCGATGACACACATATCCGATAAAAAAATAAAAGCACTTGAACAAACGGCGAATAAAATTCGCCAGTCTATTATTGAAATGCTCGTGGCGGCTGGCTCTGGACATACGGCTGGTCCGCTTGGTATGGCCGATGTTTTTACCGCTCTTTACTTTGCTGTTCTCAAACACAATCCTAAAAAATCACTCTGGCCAGAGCGCGATTACTGCGTGCTTTCAAATGGGCATATTTGTCCGGTGCAATACGCTACGTTAGCGCATGCTGGTTATTTCCCTGTGCGTGAATTAATGACGTTACGAAAACTAGGCTCTCGGCTGCAGGGGCATCCGCATCGAGGTTCTCTACCCGGTATTGAAACGACGTCTGGCCCGCTTGGGTCAGGACTCAGTCAAGCGCTTGGCATAGCTATCGGTCTTAAGATGGATGCACGCAAGAACCAAGTTTACTGTCTGTTGTCTGATGGCGAGCACGACGCTGGCAACACGTGGGAGGCGGTGTTGTTGGCTGGTAAGCTCCGACTCGATAACGTAACGGCGATTATTGACCGCAACAATATTCAGATTGACGGCATGACCGAAGACATCATGCCACTTGAATCATTGAAAGAAAAATACGAAGCATTTCGTTGGCACGTCATTGAAGTAAATGGTCACAATATGACAGAAATTATCAATGCCTGTGAAACAGCTCGGTCAATCTACGAAAAACCAGTTGTTATTATTGCCCATACTATCCCAGGAAAAGGCATAGAGGAGATTGAATTTGATTATCGATGGCATGGTAAGGCTCCAGCAGGTGTGGAGGCAAAGGAATTTTTGCACGAGCTTAGAACGTTGGGCGGGAAAATAAAAAGTGAACACGAGTAATATGAAAACATATAGGAACCTTATAATAAGGTCAGTACTGAGTCTGCTATTATTTTATGCCCTTTTTCATTCGCTGTTGCTTGTCGCAATGCAATTTGCTGCAGTGTTGGAATTCTTCTTGACGATGGATGTTGAAGTCGCCTGGCTTATCTCATTTAGTTTAATTGGTCTATTTTGTGCTGGCATTTTGCGTCCTTTTATTTTGTCGCCCATTTTTTTGGCTCTCGGTGTAGAGTTAGCCGATTTTTCGTATAAATCAAAATTCAAAGAAGGCTTAGGTTACGCTGTCTTAATCGTTCCATTATTTTGGTATCTATCCTATGACGCAACTCAGTTTCTCAGGTTCTCGTAAATTTACACTTTAAGTTCCTAAAGTGAGCACGAATAAACATGGGAGTTTCTAAAAAAAGCAATTTACTGGACAAAATATTTGAGGTTAAAGACGTGGTGCAGAAAGCTACGAGGGAAGGCTATGGCCAAGGTCTTCTTGAAGCAGGCAGAAAAGACGAGCGTATTGTAGCTTTGTGCGCAGATCTGACCGAGTCAACGCAGACCATACATTTTGCTGAAGCCTTTCCTAACCGGTTTATTGAGATTGGTGTTGCTGAACAAAATTTGGCAGCTGTGGCGGCAGGGCTCGCGAACTACGGTAAAATTCCATTCATTTCAAGTTATGCGACGTTTAGTCCCGGACGAAATTGGGAGCAAATTAGAACCACCATTTGTTACAATAATGTGCCGGTTAAAATTGTTGGTTCCCATGCCGGTGTTTCCGTTGGTCCTGACGGTGCTACGCATCAGGCGTTGGAAGATATCGCCATTATGCGAGCATTGCCCAACATGACGGTACTGTACCCGTGCGACGCCAATGAAGCGCAGAAAGCCACACTGGCTGCTGCTAAGACAAAGCATCCCGTTTACCTCCGTCTTGCTCGTGAAAAAACAGCCGTGTTTACTACCAAGCAAACACCGTTTGTTATTGGTAAAGCCGAAGTTTTTTTTGAGAGCAAAGGAAAGCCTGATGTTGTGCTTCTTGCTTCAGGGCCGCTCGTGTACGAAACAATTATGGCCGCGCATGCCCTTGAAAAAATAGGTCGCAGCGTTCGGGTAATTAATCTTCACACAATAAAACCAATTGATGAGCGCACCCTCATTAAGGCAGCACGGGACGCCGGTGCCATTGTTACTGTTGAAGAACATCAGATTGCCGGCGGCATGGGGTCTGCCGTAGCCGAGATTCTAGCACAACATAACCCAGTCCCCATTGAGTTTGTCGGTATTAAGAATCATTTCGGAGAGTCTGGGACGCCAGAGCAGCTTTTGAAAAAATTTGGCTTGACCGAAGCGGGCATTGTGCGTGCAGCAAAACAGGCTATAGCGCGAAAGCGGTCGTCATAGTGAGCTGTGCTACCATATATCTATGCTATACGACCTCTTCACTATTGGCCCAGCCGGCCTTGATACACTGGTCAATATCGATGACGCTGACGTGCACTGCAGTATAAATACGCAGTTGTGCCAAGTGTGCTTACGGTACGGTGACAAGATTATTGCCAAAGGTATTACAACAAAAACGGCCTACAATGGCATGAATAATGCGGTTGGCGGCGCACGACTGGGTATGAAAACAACGATGTACTGCGTGGTTGGGGATGACGATAATGGACAACGCATTCTGCGCACTCTGCGCAAGGAAACGGTTTCGCCACGGTATGTGCAAGTTGCTCGAAATCGTTCTACGAATGCATCAGTGGTTATTGATTATCATGCAGAACGGACCATTCTCGTACACCATGGAGCAGAAGATCGTTTTGATTTTCCTAAAAAGCCACCAGAAGCACACTGGGTGTATCTAACTTCTTTTGGTGGCCCGTATCAGTCCCTCTATCGCCAGGTTGTTCGTTACTTGGCCGCCCATCCAAAAACAAAGCTTGGTTTTAATCCAGGAAGTTTTCAATTAAAAGATGATGTTAAGCGCTTGCGCCCAATTCTAAAGCGAACGACGGCACTGTTCTTAAATCGAGACGAGGCCAGAATTATGACGGGCATTCGTCGCGAGAAGACGGAGCGACAACTACTGAACGGCATGCTGGCACTTGGCGCGAGTATTGCGGTCATGACAGATGGGCCAGTCGGCTCATTCGCAACTGATGGTCGTTCCTATTGGCAGCTTGGCATTTACCCTTCGCCAGTGATAGAGCGTACTGGTTGTGGAGATAGTTTCGCCAGCGGATTTATGGCTGCGCTCCATTATAAGCAGTCAATGGTCGAAGCAATGCGGTGGGGAACGTTGAATGCCGCTGGCGTGCTGCAGCATATTGGTCCGCAAGATGGTTTGCTAACATTGTCGACGATGCGTCGGCAGGTCCAAAAAACGAAGCGGTCATTGCAGCCTCGGATACTGAAGTAGCGTATGAGGGGTAATTTTTTTCGTCAGGTTGATTGGTCGACCACGGTATCTATAAGGACGGTTGGCGTCGCACTTACTGCTGTCGTTGTTATTGCGGCAGCAGCATTCATCACTGCCGACACGATTTTCCGTTCGGCCAATACCGTTGTGAGTAGTAACGTGGCAACTGAAGCGTCTGTAGTTACTAGTGAAGGGTACAAATTTTCATTACCAATTACGTGGCAGGAAAATAAAAATAACGAGTTGGGTGAATACATCTTCGAGAATAATGGGCACACCATTCGTATTCGTACAATTGAGACCGTTACGACAACAACATTAATTCCGGCACCAGCCACGCCAGTTGTCCTACAAAATAGTGTTATGGCCGATCGGTATCGAGATTATGACCCAGCGACTGGAAAAGCAATGGATCGAGTGATTATTCCCCGAACTGGTGGTAGTTTTGTTGAAGTGAGTGGCTATGGTCCCATTTTTGAACGTCTGTTAGATTCGTTTACTTTCGTCAATTAACATTTGCTATGCAAAAACTTTCCGAAGTTTTTACTCAAGCAGTTGCGGAAAGGTGGGCTATACCGCATTTCAATATCTCTGATTTAGGAATGCTCAATGCCATTGCTGTCAAAGCGGCGGAATTGCGGGCGCCCGTTATGATTGGTGTGTCTGAAGGCGAACGTGCCGTTATTCGTGATGGTATTGCGGTGGCCATGGTGGCAGCGGCCGCCAAAACGTTCGGGGCGAGTTTGTACCTAAACGCGGACCATGCTAGAAGTCCCGAAAGCGCCATTGAAGCAATCACTGCCGGTTTTCAATCGGTTCACATTGATCTCTCTAAAGAGTCAGATGAAACAAATATTGCCGGTGTTTTGCAGGTAGTGGAAGCGGCTCGGGCCGCGGGAGACGTGATGGTGGAGGGAGAAATTGGCTACCTCGTGACCGATTCTTCGACCATTTATACTGAAGCTGTCGTTGTACCAGAGGAGAGCTTAGCCTCAGTAGAGCGAGCGGTGAATTTCATTCAGGCAACGAAGGTTGATCGCTTAGCCGCAGCGGTTGGCACCATTCATGGCATGGTCGTTAAAGATAATCTTGCGAAGGACAATGTGAACGTTGAGCGCGTCGGTCTAATTCATAGTGCGATCCCAACCGTACCGCTCGTCCTGCATGGTGGTGCCGGTGTGCCTTTTGATGCCGTGGCCGAGGCGGTCAAAGCTGGTATAGCAAACGTTCATTTTAGTACTGACTTACGGATCGCCTATATAACGGCCTTGCGTGCGTCGCTTGCCGGTGCGCCTGAAGAAATCATTCCGTACAAACTCTTCAAGCCGGCCGGTAGTGCGCTGCAGGAAGTTGTACGGGAACGCATTTTGTTGTGTGGTGCGGCTGGCAAAATTATTTGATCTGTATGTTTAGACGACTACTCGGGCCAATCGTAATACTTGCTATCGTATTAGTCGGCGTTGTCTATAGCTGGAATAAACTTCCTTGGCTGCGTGATAGTACTGAAAAAGAGACTGAAATTGTCGAAGTAATCGTTCCGGAACCTGAGGCGCCAAAAACATATGCGACCGCTCCTGAGGTTGACTACTTGGCGCCAGATTTTGCCTTACCGAGAATCGGTAATGGCGACGAACGACTTAGTCAGTTTGTTGGTCGGCCAATTATTCTCACCTTCTGGAGAACTGATTGCCCGTTTTGCGTAAGTCAATTGGCGACGTTCAATATTACGGCACTATTATCCTCGAAGCCGGTCGTCGTATTGGCGGTAAACAGGGGACAGCCAATTGAGGCAGTGGTTAATTGGAGGCAATCACGAGAGCCATTCCCTGCGGTACGGCTTTTTGTTGATACAAATGAGGAAGTATCGAATCTTTATAAAGCAACTGAGCTGCCAGTAACGTTTTTTATTGATGCCACTGGAGTTATCCGAAGTCGATTTACTGGCGAACTAGCGTTTGATCAAGTTCGTGAAGCCCTTGGCCAGCTTACGGCAGAGCCGTAGAGTGCAAAATACCCGGTCGCTTGGTTATCCACCGCGTCTTGTGGGGTTGGATGATTGTCCCACTGTGCTATACTGGCAAACACTGTTTTTCTCCCAGTAAATAAAGTTTTTTGACTCACAGCAGTTTGTTGCGTTTTCTTGACCCTAACAATATCTTGTGGTATTTTTTGTTAAGCACCACTAGATGTAGACAATTCAGCCTCGCATCGCCGTACTGTACAGAGGTGTCCCTCCATTGTTTGCTTTGTTAATTGCTAACCTTACCTTGCCAGGTTATGTCAACAACTCGCATCGACGCATCGCTCCGTGCTACTCCTAGGTCTTCAGTCGTTAGCGAGGATGAAGGGTATCGAATAGAACATTTTTTTACAAAACCAGGAGTGCATCCGTATGATGAGATTGTTTGGGAGCAACGGACAGCGAGTATAGCAAGTAGTGGCGGGCAAGTTGTTTTTGAACAAAAGGACGTCGAGATTCCAGATTTTTGGTCGCAGTTGGCCACGAATGTTGTTGTTTCAAAATATTTCCGTGGGCAAAACGGTACACCGCAGCGGGAACGCAGTGTTAAACAATTGGTGAGCCGAGTGGCCGACACTATTACTGAGTGGGGAAAAACTGGTGGGTATCTTCGCGATGAAGAGGCTCCCATTTTTAATGCTGAGCTTGCGCACCTGCTTGTGTATCAGAAGGCAGCATTCAATTCACCAGTCTGGTTTAATGTTGGCGTCCGAGAGAAACCGCAGTGCTCGGCCTGCTTCATTCTTTCGGTCGAAGACACAATGGAGTCGATTCTTGATTGGATCAAGAAAGAGGGGATGATTTTTAAGCACGGTTCTGGTTCGGGTATAAATCTTTCCACTTTGCGATCTTCAAAAGAACGATTGTCGCTTGGCGGCACAGCGTCTGGTCCGGTTTCGTTCATGCGCGGCGCTGATGCCTCGGCCGGTGCCATTAAGTCAGGCGGGACAACGCGACGGGCAGCTAAGATGGTGGTTTTGAATATTGATCATCCAGACATCGTTGAGTTTGTGCGCAGTAAAGAATTAGAAGAGAAAAAAGCTTGGGCACTTGGCGCCATGGGGTACGACATGGGGCTAAACGGCGAAGCCTGGCAGTCAATTCAATTTCAGAATGCGAATAATTCTGTGCGTGTTACGGATGAGTTTATGCGCGCCTATGAAGCGGATGGTGATTTTTCAACACGGGCCAGCACAACCGGTGAGGCGGTCGAAACATTCAAAGCACGTGACCTTATGAAGATGATTGCTGACGCCGCTTGGGTGTGTGGTGATCCAGGTATGCAGTACGACACGACTATCAATGCGTGGCATACCTGTCCAAACACTGGCCGTATTAACGCCTCAAATCCGTGCTCAGAGTACATGCATATTGATAATTCAGCCTGTAACTTGGCGAGTATCAACCTGTTGAAGTTCGTGCGAACTGATGGCCAGTTTGACGTTATTGGTTTCCGGCGGGCGGTAGAGATTTTACTTTTGGCGCAAGAGATTATTGTTGGTTTCTCCAGCTATCCAACGCCAGAGATAACGAGAAACGCCATCGATTACCGCCAGCTTGGATTGGGGTACGCTAACCTTGGTGCATTACTCATGGATCGTGGCCTTCCGTATGACTCTGATGAAGGCCGTTCTTACGCGGCTGCTATTACGGCGCTCATGACTGGCACGGCGTATGAGATGTCAGCCCGTATTGCTTCTCGGGTTGGACCGTTTGCAGGCTTCATGAAGAACCGTGAGCCAATGCTCGGTGTTATCTTAAAGCACCAGGCAGCTATTCGAGACATTGACGCACCGGCCGTAGCGCAAGACCTCATGGAGGCGGCGTATGAAGTATGGGCGTCGGCGCTCACTTTGGGTGAACAATTTGGTTATCGAAATTCCCAGGCCACCGTGCTGGCCCCCACCGGTACCATCGCCTTCATGATGGATTGCGACACCACTGGTGTTGAGCCGGACATTGCCCTTGTTAAATACAAGACACTCGTTGGTGGCGGCATGATGAAAATTGTGAACCGCACCTTACCTGCGGGACTCAGACGACTCGGGTACAGCGAAGAACAAATAAAAGAAATGGTTGAGTATGTAAACGAGCAAGAAACTATTGAAGGTGCGCCGTACTTGAAGGAAGCAGACCTCGCCGTATTCGATTGTGCCTTTAAGCCCGTGAACGGAGAGCGTTCCATTCACTACCAGGGTCACATTAAGATGATGGGTGCCGTACAGCCGTTTATTTCTGGTGCCATATCGAAGACGGTGAACATTCCAGAGACGAGCACTTCCGAAGAGATTGCTGAAATGTACTACGAGGCATGGAAATTAGGAGTGAAGGCGCTCGCTATTTATCGCGATGGTTCAAAGAAGACGCAGCCTTTGAATACGGGCAAAAAGAAAGAAGCAGCACAAACAGTATCTATTGAGGCAGATGTGTCCGTTTCTGTAACCGAGGACCCCTCACTTCGTCGTCACAAGCTTAAGGATACTCGTCGGGCAGTAACGCATAAATTCACCATTGCTGGTCACGAAGGGTATGTCACTGTTGGCCTGTACGATGACGGTCAACCAGGGGAAGTCTTCCTTACCATGAATAAAGAAGGCTCCACTATTTCTGGGCTGATGGATGCCTTCGCCACCATGGTTTCCGTTTCCTTGCAGTATGGCGTGCCGCTAAAAGACCTCGTTCGTAAGTTCAGCCATATGCGGTTTGAGCCATCAGGATTTACCAGAAATGAGGACATTCCTATTGCTAAATCCGTCATCGATTACATCTTCCGGTGGCTTGGTATGAATTTTCTTTCAGCTGCTGATCAAGTTGAAGCCGGTCTAACCGCACAGCCAACAGCGGCAACTGAAGTTGTCGGGGAAATGAAGACCGCTATACTTCCGCAAACGAAAGCAGTACCAGTAATGCAGGACACGAGCGGGCAAGTGGTTATCAACGAACACTTTACGGTTCGAGTACAGGGAGATGCGCCAACCTGCGCTGACTGCGGCAGTTTAATGGTGCGTAATGGTGCTTGCTACAAGTGTTGGAACTGCGGGTCAACTTCCGGCTGTTCTTAGGATTCATTCATTAGTTCTACGCTCCTATAAAAAGCGGCCCCCCAGTGTCAGTTCTGGGTGGGCCGCGGGACGGGTCGTGTGGAGAATGTTTCCGTTTCCGGAGGGGCGACTTAGTCGCTGCCTTTCGGAAGGACCGTCACCTGCCCGTTGGCGGTGATCGCGACCCGGATTGAAGCGTAGTCGTCGTCGCTACTCTCGTCGAGGTCGGGCACGCGGACATTCGCGTACAGATGGTCCGATCCGCACCCCGGTGCCATCTCGATTTGAGTGACGACACCTTCGTAGATGCCACCATCGATCGACACCGCTACCTTCAGACCCTCGAGTAGCATGGTGATTGCCACGATGGTCAGGGATGGTCCCTGAATCAGTGTGGCCGTAGATACCTTTAAATTGCTCATGGACTTTTTTCCTCCGCTCCGTTGTATTGTGGGACCATACTTTATTACTACGATGTTTTCAAATAGTCAATGTTAGAAGGTGTCATGAGATGCCTCAGTGAAATATTTTGGTAACATACAGTAATGAAAGATAAAGGCATTGAACCAAAGGAATACTCGCAGTTTTCTGCTCCAGAGCAGGCACCCGAAACAGCCACTAATATGGAGGTAGCGTTATTTTATATGGAACACATCACGCGTCCTTGTGAAGTTGAGGTGGCGCCGGGGCAAGTGGAAAATATTAGAGAATTTTATATTAGATTAGCGAAAGGATATATTCCTAAAATGACCAATGCCTTCGCAAAAAAATGTTAGAGGAAAAAATTAAAGAGTACGAATAATATTGTGAAAACTGCCGCAATAAACACTCATTTGAAATAGTATTCTCAGAGAGACGCCTCGGCAGGGAAGCCGGGGCGTCAGGTCTCTCTCCTCATTGTTGCCGCCCTCTCAGGCGGCTTGTTTGCGAAGAACCACACAGGTGGTCCACAGAAGAAACTTCCTGCAGGCTTCCCATTGCTGTCCTCGCCGGAGTTCGTCTTCGGCGACGGGTTCGCCGGTCGCAGCGTAAAAAACAGCGCCGCAATGGCTGCATCGAGATACCCCGCTAATCTCGATGAGGTGCCCGATGGCGTCGCATTTGGTACACGTGCCGCTGCCTCCACCGTTCCGGTAACCTAAACCATTCATAGGGACACTCCTTGGCTGCTTTGCTTGGTCGTAGTTCCGTACTTTTTAGTGTAATCTTAATTGAACAAAGTACAATATGGGCAAAAAATATCCACCCACTCCACCCGTCACTATTCCCGAAAAGCACGGTCTTTTTATGATTTACGAGGGACGAGGTAAAGGGAAGACTACGGCCGCTATTGGTATGGCCGTTCGGGCGCTCGGCACCGGCATGAATGTTTTCATCATTCATTTTATTAAGGGCGAATGGCCAAACGGTGAGCGAGACTTTTTTGCCGCCTATGGCGAGCTACTACCGCTGTACAAAGGAAGCAAGAAACTTGGTCACGTTCATGTCGAGTCCTCCGGCAAGGGTTTTGTTAAAATTTTAGGAGATAAGAAGCCGATGCGTGTGCATAAAGACGCCGCCAAGCGTGGCCTAGCACGCGCTAAGCGTGCCCTGAAGAGTGGTGACTACCAGCTCATCGTTATGGATGAAGCAATAAGTGCCATAGAAGAAAAGTTAATCACCGTGCAAGACCTTCTCGCAGTTTTGAAGGTTAAGCCGCCACTTACGCACCTTGTTATGACTGGGCATTTTGCGCCAAAGGCATTAGTTGCAAAAGCGGACTTGGTGAGCCGAGTCGATATGGTGAAGCATCCGTACTATAAAGGCATTTTGGCACAGAAAGGTATAGATTTTTAAGGTGCGGCCTCTGAACTTTTTTTTCGAACCAGCCATGCTACACTTACGCGTATGAAGGTAAATTCTCGACAATTCTTCTTCTTTGCTATGCTTTTCGGTGCGGCCAGTTTGGTATTCGCGCTTTTTTTCCCGTATCTACAACCACTGGCGATTGCGGCAGCGTTGGCAGTTGTTTTTCGGCCAGTCCATCGTAAGTTACAGAGTTATGTTGGTGCGCCAAATGGTGCCGCCGCTTTTTTGACCGTGGTTATTTCTGTGGGGCTTGTCCTTGTGCCACTCCTCATTTTGGGGAGTCTTGTTTTTTTGGAAGCCAGAGGTCTCGTGACCTATTTGCGACTTGGTGGTTACGGTGGTGTAGAGGATGACATTGTAGATATCCTGTCACGGTACATGCCAGGGCTTCGTAGTAATTTGGCCAGCTACGTCCAAGACATTGGGCTTAGTGTGGCTGGTAATGTGCGGGGTGTTTTGTCTGGTACTGTGTCGGCACTTTTTAACTTCGCGCTTAGTGCCATTGCCTTTTTTTATATATTGAAAGATGGTGACCGATTTGCGGCGGCATTTGCAAAAGTGAGCCCATTTAAAGAAGAACGAGATTATCAAATACTCGACAGGCTTGAAACAGCGGTGAATGCTGTCGTTACCGGCACTGTGGTTGTTGCCGTTGCGCAAGGCGTATTGGCCGGAATTGGTTTTGCGATTTTTGGTATCCCAAGTCCGGCACTGTGGGGTGGGGTAGCCATTTTTGCGGCACTTATTCCGGGCATTGGTACCTCACTCGTCGTTGTTCCCGCTGTGCTTTACCTGTTGTATGCTGGTTCACCAATCATGGCGCTTGCCTTACTTGCCTGGGGGGCGGTTCTCGTTGGGTTAATTGATAATATTCTTCGGCCTTGGCTGATTGGTCGCAGTTTTAATATCCATCCATTTTTGGTGCTGTTATCAGTCTTCGGTGGGCTACAACTTTTCGGACCGTTAGGCATTATTCTTGGGCCAATTTCGCTCGCCTTACTCATAGTGTTGCTCGATCTTTCGGACCACTATCTTGACGGAGAGTAAGGTGAGTAAATATTTCGGTTTGGCCCCAATTTTGCACTAGACACCTTTCTACAATTTGTTATACTCGTTTGACCGATAACATTTCGGTCGTTCTTTTCTAAAAAGTAACGTTCGTAGGGAAGAGGGAGCAATCCCCACAGACCCGCTACGGTAGCCAGTCCGGCCACACTACGAATTTTACTCAAGTGAGTTCTTAACTCTCCGAGGATCGAGAGCGTGGAAAAAAAGGTCGCACTTCGTGCGTACCCGTTTCCGCGTCTTCACGCGGTTTTTTCATTACTGCGGCTCTTCGAGTTGTGAATTCACACCTGGATATGGTGACTTTTGTGCGCCTTGCGCCTTGATAGGCGCAGCTGCGCCTAGGTCACCGAAATTTGGCAGCGGGTGAATCATTAAATCCCGCACACCACTATCCAGAAAGAGGCCCCTTCTAGCACACCCACCCACCCACCTTTCCTTTCTTTTCTTTCTTTTCTTTTAGTGCGTATGGGGTCTTCTTTCTTTTCTAACGTTTTTCAATACGTTTAAGCGAGTCTTGTCGTTTACGAAATTGACAGCCCAAAGCATTTTGCTACTATCCAATTACAATTCAAAAAGCGTTGATGGAGTTGACACTCCGGAGCTGCAGGAAGAACCTCTTGAAAGAGATAAGTAGAACCTTGCCGGGAATTCCCGTTATAGAATAGAGGTGTCCTAATTAGAGGGCACTGATAAGCTTAGACAGGCGACTGTCTAAGAAAACAGAGTGGCACCACGAGTAACCTCGTCTCTGTCTATCCAGAATTTTTATGGATAGAGACTAGGTTTTTTTGTTGTCTTCATTTATGCGTATGTTTGCCAAACGAATAGAACAACTTCATTCTTCACCAACATTAGCGCTGGAAGAGAACGTGAGACTTTTAGAGTCCCATGGAATTAGTGTCGTGAATTTAGGCATTGGTGAACCAGATTTTGGTACTCCCTGGAGTATTCGCTTTGCAGCAATTGCTGCCATAGTGAAGGGGTTTACGCACTACACCGCCACTAGTGGCATCGTTGAATTGAGGACGGCAGTGTGCAAAAAACTTTTTGATGAAAATAAAGTTTTCTATCACCCAAGTGAAATAGTTATTGGGGTGGGAACGAAACAGTTGCTCTATCACGCGTTTCAAGTACTTTGTGACAGTGGAGACGAGGTTATTGTGCCCGTGCCCACATGGAGTACGTATGCGGAACAAGTACGACTGAGCGGCGCAACACCCGTCTTTGTTACCCTAGAACCACCCTTTCGTTTAACCGCGGCCGCTCTAGAAAAAAGTATTACTTCAAAAACAAAAGCAATTGTATTAAATAGTCCAGCTAACCCAACCGGGGCGATTATAGAAGAAGAAGAATTGATAAAAATAGCTGAGATTGCCGTAGAAAAAAATATAATCGTTATTTCTGACGAAATCTACGAGAAAATTATATTCGGGCGTAGACATGTATCAATCGCATCTCTCAATGAAGAGATAAAAGCACGTACTGTAACGATAAATGGTTTTTCAAAAAGTTATGCCATGACCGGTTGGCGGGTTGGTTTTGCTGCTGGGCCAAAACATATTATCGATGCCATGGTTGCCCTGCAAAGCCAAACAACCTCAAGTACGTCGTCTATTTCTCAGAAAGCCGCCTGTGCGGCGCTGACTCATCCGCAAAAATCAGTTGAGGCGATGCGGACGGTCTACCGTAGCCGTCGTGATTTTTTGGCAGCAGCACTGGCCAAGACTCCACAGCTATCGTTCACGCTTCCTGATGGTGCCTTCTACTTTTTTGTCGATATCAGCCCGCTGCTTGGAAAACAGTTTCAGAGCGCAGTGGCCTGGTGCCAAGCGTTACTTGACGAAGAACGAGTTGCTGTCGTTCCAGCCGAAACTTTCCTTTATAAAAATTATATTCGTTTAAGCTTTGCTGTACCCATCGAGGAATTACAGGAAGGGATAAAACGTATTGAACGGTTTGTAAAAAAGTATGAATAGAAAGATTCCAGCCACCATGGTTTCACAACACCCAGATCAAGCTGGTACGCCTTATTGGCATACCGAAGCGTTTATTAGTACGCAACAGGAAACACATGAGTGCTTCCTTTCTTTTTCCGAGCTCGGTGTCTCAGAGTACAAATGGGATTGGGAAGGCAAATTTGTCGATGAATCGGTCATTGAACGTTTGTTGGCGGAACATCTCGAATACTTTAAAAATTTTCCCCTGGGTAAAGATAAGTTTTTAACATTTCGTCTTCCAAACCCAAAGGTGGAAACAGAATTTCGTTTGGGTAGGGCATTCATGGGCATTTTGGGCGCGGCTGGTCTAGCAAAAGAAGTTGGTCTTCACGCTCCGCCCTTATTTGAAGTCATTTTACCCATGACAGAGTCAGCCGAAGAGATGATTGCCATTCAAGAATCGTTTAAAGAGTTGGCGTCGTTAAAACATCCGCTGCACAACTTCGAGAGAGGTGGCCTGACCCATATTGAACTTATCCCACTTTTTGAACAAGTCGATGTTATTATCGCGTCTGCTCATATTTTGGAAACGTACTTGGCACTTCATGAGCGAATCTTTCATTTTACACCAGCGTACATTCGGCCGTACCTCGCCCGTTCAGATCCAGCATTGAATTCCGGATTAGTGCCAACCGTACTGGCCATAAAAATTGCTTTGTCTCGTTATCAAGAGCTTGAACAGAGAACTGGGGTGCGGCTGTACCCAATCATCGGTTCAGCTTGTTTGCCATTTCGTGGGGGACTAACACCCGATACAGTGGCAGAATTTTGTCACGAGTATCGAGGTATAAAAACTGCGCTTTTGCAAAGTGCTTTTCGGTATGATTTTGACAAAAAAAAGGTTCTCGAAGCAATCCGCCTGCTCGAAACGATGCTCCCCTTAGGCGAGGCAGCAACGATTACGCCATCGGAAGAACAGAAGCTACTAACGCTCATTACATACTTTGAGGGGGCTTACCAGCGAACGGTTGAGGGCATTGCGCCAATTATCATGCAGGTTGCTTCTGCGTTGCCACGACGACGGGAGCGAGTGCAGCATATTGGTCTTTTTGGTTATTCACGGAGTCTTGGAAAAGTGCAACTGCCTCGTGCCATAGGTTTTACTGGTGCGCTGTACTCACTTGGCGTTCCGCCGGAACTCATCGGCACTGGTAGGGGAATAAAGTATGCTGAGGAAAATATGGGCGTGGACTTGCTAGAGAAGTATTATATTGGTCTGCGGCGTGAGCTGAAACGAGCCGGTGGCTTTTTGTGTAAAGAAGGATTGGCACGTCTGGCAACATTGTCTCCTGAATGGAAAGAGGTTGAGCAAGATGTTCAGTACATAGAAGCGTATCTTGGGGAACGTTTAGGACCTGTTACCAAAGACGAAATTGAGCACGCGAATATTGTTCAAAAGGTGCATGCTAGACTAGAGGCCGGTGAGTCATTTGAAGAGTATTTACAACCGTTGGCAGTGCTTCGAAAGAGTATAGGCTAGAGGTAGTCCGACAGTCGCAAATTTTATTGACGACGAACCGACGCAAAAACTCTTGAGGAAAAAATCTGTAACTGAATCAGTTAGGCAAGCTTTATTATGATTAAAGAACCGATAAATATAAAAACTGAGCCTAGGAGGAAATAGAAATCTAAGCTTGTTTTAAAAATCAAAAAACTAAAAAGTATAACAAAAAATGGGTATGCTATTTCAAAAATTGATGCAGTTGGTGCTCCTAGTATTTTTATACCAGAGAAGATAAAAAAATTTGCTAGTGTTGCCAAAATTACGGCAGCAAGAATTAAACTTAGATTTAGTTTTCCGGACGTCAGTAAAACCTTTAGCGACTGCGTATCCAAAAGTATTATCGGCAACGTAATACTGGCTACGAGAATGGCATCAACAAAAATCAAGGATAATGGAGAAACTTTGTCCAGTATCTTTTGGTCTATGGTATATACCAAACCCCACGTGACAGCGGCAGCTATGGCGTATATAAACCCAACGGTTTTCATAAAGATTTGAAATTTTTTCCCTCACATTCCGAATATTTCGGAATGATTTCTATTGCTGCGGGACTACTGACCTCACTTATTTTACCTATCCAAAACCAAGTTTGACTTGGTGGTGTCCCGCCGCTGCGGGACTACTGTCAGTATAAACATTTTGAAAAATCAAAATGACCACTAATGGTGCCCGGGGAGGGAGTCGAACCCTCATGGCCGTGAGACCCGGGGATTTTAAGTCCCCTGCGTATACCATTCCGCCACCCGGGCTTATGAACTAGGAGAAGCTTAAAATAATCAGAGATATAACACCAATTGTTACCCCCGCTATTTGCCACCCCGTGAGTGCCTCATTGAATATAAGCACACCGATGACTAAAAAACCAACGATGCTAAGGATTGTCCAGATAACAGATGTTATGACAAGCCCTTCTCGGAGTAAGGTTGGTATATAAAAAACAGCAGAGCCGATGTACCCAAGCACCGCCAAACCAAAGAGTAGTCGACTAGAATTGATTGACCAAAGTTTTGCAAAGTAATCACCGGCGACTACCGAGCTAGCACTCAGTAGCAAAAGAACGATAACGGGAATTTTCTCAATTAGTTGGCTACTGACAGACATAAAAATGGGTAGTGTGATTGATGCGCAGGATTTCTAAATCTTTCCGTTATCTAGCACCGTTGTCACGGCACTAAAGTTATTAGACTTTTCCGCTATGGTAGCCCCCCGTTGGGACTACTGTCGTCGTTTATCTTTTGTCTCCGTCAAAAGTTTCACTATGGTAGCACCGTTGTCACGGCACTCCCGTCCTTGCATTTTCTATCACTATGGTAGCACCGTTACTACGGCACTAAAGTCATTAGATTCTTTCCGTTATGGTAGCCCCGCTGCTGCGGGACTACTGATATCACTTATCTTTTGTCTTCGTCAAAAGTTTCACTATGGTAGCAGGGGCGGGGCTCGAACCCGCGACCTCCGCCTTATGAAGGCGTTGCTCTAACCAGCTGAGCTACCCTGCCACAGAGATAAGATCCTACAACGAACAATGACACAGGTGAAGGGTTTGTGTTGCCCCATGCCCGCCACAATGTGAAACTTTGGGCGGGCTGCCATAGAAGAGATAAAGTAGGGCGAAGTATAGCAGTCGTGGCGGGCCTCTGACAACCGTAGCCGACGACCAACAAATCAGTTATCATGGCGCCATGACCGATGAAGTATTCAGCCAGCTTGTGCGTGAAGGAATAGATGCTATTCCAGAGCACTTCGGCAAGCTCGTGGATAATGTGGTTATAACCATAGAAGCAGTAGCGCGGCCCGAGCAGCTGAACGAAGTACCCATAGCTCGGGGTCACACACTGCTTGGTTTGTACCAGGGTGTTCCTCAAACCCGTCGCGGACCAAACTACAGCATGGTGCTCCCTGATAAAATAACCATTTTTAAAGAGCCCATTGTCGCGCTCGGTAACACCCCTGAGGGTATTCGAAAAATTGTCACCGACACTGTGTGGCATGAAGTTGCACACCACTTTGGTTTAGATGACGACGCCATTAATGCAGCACAGAAACGACGCCATGCTGCACTTTGATCTTTCCCAAATTATTCAAACCGTCGGACTCTTGGGCGTCGCCGCTATAGTTTTTGCAGAGTCGGGGCTTCTTATTGGTTTCTTTCTGCCGGGGGATAGCCTGCTGTTCACGGCCGGACTACTGGCCTCACAAGGTGTTTTTTCATTCTCATTGCTCATTCTGCTCTCGTTTATAGCAGCAGTGGCAGGCGACAGTGTTGGGTATGCATTTGGGTATCGAATTGGTCCGCGGATTTTTACCCGAGAGGATTCTCGATTTTTTAAAAAAGCACACCTTGAACAAGCACACAATTTTTTTGTTCGCTATGGCGCACAAGCCATTGTGCTGGCACGATTCATGCCCATTGTTAGAACGTTTACTCCGATTCTCGCAGGTGTTGGCAAAATGCCGTACCGCACATTCATCACTTATAATTTTATCGGTGCCGCATTGTGGGCGATTGGTATACCGACACTTGGGTTCACTCTTGGTACACTTGTGCCAAGTATTGACGAGTACATTCTCCCTATAATTGCTGGAATCATCGTGGTGTCATTTATCCCGCCAATTAAAAGCTGGTGGCAGTCGAGAAAGTCTTCACGAACCCAGGAAAGCACGCTAGGATAGAAAAACTGTACTTTAGGCGGGCATCGTATAATGGTAATACCTCAGCTTTCCAAGCTGATGCCAGGGGTTCGATTCCCCTTGCCCGCTCCAAAAGCGGAACTTTTGACGGAGACAAAAGATAAATGATGATGGTGTCCCGCGTAGGCGGGACTCCAAGGAATTCAATCTTTGATTTTTCAAAATGTTTACGATGACAGTAGTCCCGCAGCAGCGGGGCTCCAACAGAGCCGAGTTTTTTACCACGACAAAAGATAAATGATGATGGTGTCCCGCGTAGGCGGGACTCCAAAGAGTTAATTTTTCAAAATGTTTAGGATTTCAGTAGTCCCGCGTAGGCGGGACTCCAGGGAACTTTTGACGGAGACAAAGGCTAATGTAGTTTTTTTAAATTAATTTTTATCGCACAATTCAATGTACTAGTACATTGAATCAACAAAGAAAGGATCTCGATTTTACGCTGCGGAATCTTGATTTTATTCAAATAATCTGCTATAATTTAATAAATTAAGTAAACTTTATAATAAAATATGGGTTTATTCAGTGGAGAGCCAAAAGGTGAGTCGCATTTTTGGGCAAGTAGATTTATCCGCGAAAGGAAACCGGACGAAACAGAAGAGTCTAGCGACGAACCTGCGCACGGCCGTTTCGTACCTTTAGACGAAGCTCCCGGCACGGCACCTAGTCCAGAAGAAATATTGATTAGCCGGGAAAATGCTTTACCACCCGAGGAATTAACGAATACAGATATAGAAGCGTAGTTGTCGTGTCGCATTTCAATCAAAGCCACCCTTACCGCAAGGGTGGCTTTGTTGTTTCCGTGTCGGCAAAGAAAGCCCTGTGATACCATTGTCTTATGAAACCAGAAACAATATTAAAAGATTGGCAAAAAAGAGCCATTAGAACACGGGAACTTTCATTTGCCCGTGCCTTATTCAAAACGTATCCTGATTCCAATCTTTATTTGGTCGGGGGCATGGTGCGCGATTTGCTACTTGGTCGACAAACGAAAGACTATGATTTTGTAGTGACCAATGTTGCCGAGGCGAAATTACTAACGTTTCTAAAGCGACATGGCCGAGTGAATACCGTCGGCCGGACGTTCGGGGTTATAAAATTTGTTCCAACAGGTCAACACGGCAGCTTGGCCATTGATATTGCGCTGCCGCGGCTTGATTTACCAGCCAAGGGAACTGGTGCATATAGGGATATAAAGGTGGTGCGTCGTGCGTCTTTACCTATCGAAGAGGATCTTTTGCGTCGAGACTATACGGTGAATGCAATAGCCTGGGATATACGTGGTAAATGCATTGTCGACCCAACCGGCGGAATAGTTGATTTAAAGAAGCGACAATTACGTACGGTGGGTGATGCGGCAACTCGGTTCGCCGAAGATTACTCACGCGTCCTGCGTGGGTTACGATTTGCCGTTACACATAATTTTTCATTTGCACCAGCCACCTGGCGGGAGCTGCGGGTGGCGACGGCTGGGCTTGTAAAAAAAGTGAGCGGTGAATTTGTTGTACCGAGGGAAGTGATTGCTCGTGAGTTTTTGCGGACGTTCGTTGCAAATCCCGTTATTGCGCTCAACCTGTATGACCGCAGTACGGCACTTGAGAAATTAATTCCTGAACTGCGAGCCACGAAAACGTGCCCGCAACCGCGCAAGTATCACAGCGAAGGGTCTGTTTGGAAGCACACTGCGTTGGCACTCGCGGCGCTTGCCTCTAGACGCTTCCGGGCAAAGCATGCAGGCATTGATGCGGAGTTAGTTGTAACGGTGTTACTACACGACATAGCCAAGCCGACCATGCTCAGAACTCCAAAAAAGGATGGCGTCGATCGTGTTCGTTTTGATGGGCACGATGTCGAAGGTGGAAAAATGGCTGAAGCAATTTGTGAGCGACTGAAGCTCTCTGTGATGTCAGTAGATTCGGGACTACACGTTGAGCCAACAAATGTGCGCTGGCTTATTCAGCACCATCTTCTCTTGTTGCACGGTCGGGTGACTGATATGAAGTTGCGCACGGTGCTAAAGTACTTCGTTGACCATCCTTTGGCAGAAAAGCTCAAGGCACTTTTGCTGGCCGATACGCTCGGCACTATTCCAGCCAGTGGAAAGCCGTACACAAAACATCTTGTTGACCTAGAGCGCCATTTGAAGCGGATACCCCGACGTGATGGTAAGTTGCCAGCGCCACTACTTGGTGGTGACGGCATTATGCGCGTGGTGCGTATTGCCGCCGGGCCGGCCATTGGGTTTTTGAAACGTCGATTGCGCGAAGAGCAGTTGATGGGTACAGTACGCACCAAGCAGGCTGCCGTAGAGTTTATAAAAGACGAATATGCCAGAACATACACTGAAGGTTCCAATTGATATAGGGAAACAACGCCTCGACCTCTATCTCGTAGCGTCCCTTGGGTTGTCGCGGAGTCGGGTGCAACAGCTGATTCGTAGTGGGGCAGTGCTTATTAGTGGGGTTGCCCCAGTCATACACCATTGGTTAAAAGCAGGAGAAGTCATTACCGTTGTCGATAATCCAGAGGCGTTGATTCCTCCACCCCCAGCTCCAGAACTTGTTATTCTCGACGAGACTGAAGATTTTTTAGTTGTCGTCAAGCAAGCTGGCGTTCTTGTTCACCCGGCGCCGAACGCCAAAGCGCCAACCTTAACTTCCGCGTTACTAAACTATTTACCAGCCATCGCAACAGTTGGTCAGCCGGACCGCCCCGGTATCGTGCATCGTCTTGATCGTGATGTTTCTGGTCTTCTTGTGGTCGCTAAGACGGCAGCTATGTATGACTGGTTGGTGAACGAGTTTCGTGAACGACGAGTGGAGAAGCAGTACACCGCACTGGTGCACGGCAGCATTGATCGTGACGAAGGTCTTATAACGTTTCCGATTGGTCGCTCGAAAACAAATCCGGGTCGTATGGCTGCTCGACCAAGCGGTGGTGAAGGACGGTCCGCCGAGACTGCGTACACGGTGCTTACTCGGTATGTTAACTTCACGTTACTTTCCGTGGTCATTCATACTGGCCGAACGCACCAAATACGAACCCACCTCAATGCCCTGGGTCACCCCGTGGTAGGGGACGCGTTGTACGGTAAAGTGTTGGCTCAGGGTGTGGCGTTGCCTCGACTTTTTTTGCAGGCGACGAATCTTGGATTCCGCGACTCACAGGAAGTTTGGCATCGGTATACGTTGCCGCTCGACGCTGAACTTGCTACCTTCTTGACTACCATAACGGCATGACTCCGAAACCGCTGAAACAAAAAAATACCGGCACCCTCTTTCTTTTGGTGGGTCCGTCGCGTGTGGGCAAAGACACCATTCTTCGTTCGCTGCTCCGGCGTAGAAGTTTGGGACTCGTGAAACTCGTAACCATGACAACTCGTTTGCGTCGACCGGGTGAGATAGCCGGGAAGACGTATCATTACGTATCCGACGATGCATTTCAGGAGCGCATAGCAAAAAAGCAGTTACTCGAATGGGCACCAGTGCGTAATTATAAATATGGGACACCGAAAGAGCCGTTACTAACATTGTTGCAGCAAGGTCACAATGTCATTCAACAGATTGACGTACGAGGTGCCGCAGCACTTCGAGCCCGCACGCTGCGAACAATAACCATTTTTATACTCCCTGGTTCCCTTGCCGAACTAAAAGTGCGACTTAGTTCGAACACGTTTACCCCAGAACAGCGGCGGGTGCGATGGACAGAGACCGAACAAGAATTAGCACGTCAGACCGAGTTTGATTATCGCATTGTGAATACGCAAGGAAAATTAGGGCAGGCGGTTGATGAGGTTGCTGCTATCATTCGGAGTATTGCGCAAGTGCACTCTTGACTGACCGTACGTTATTGCTTAGAATAGCTGAGCATTTTACCCCCGAAATTCGGGCTTTTTTATTCGATTTTTGAGCGTTGTATGGCTGAAGAAGAAGTAGAGAAAACTGAAGAGGTGCCAGTTGCCCCTTCTGAAGAACCAAAAGAAGCAGCTACAGCCCCAGAGATGGCGGCTGAGGTGCCTGCTGAAACTGTTGAAGCCGAGCCAGCAGAGGCGACGGCTGAAGAAGTTGTGGCTGTCAGTGAGGCTGCCGTGGTGAGTGTTGGCCCAGTGTACCCAGAAGTAGTGCCGGGTGCTCTCGTGCGGGTACACCAACGAATTCGGGAAGTTACGCCAAAGGGCGAAGAGAAAGAGCGTGTACAGATTTTCGAAGGTACGGTCATAGGTCGGAAGCATGGCTCAGAAGCCGGTGCCACTATTACCGTTCGCAAAATCTCAAATGGCGTTGGTGTTGAAAAGATTTTCCCACTGCACTTACCAACCATCGACAAGATTGAAGTGAAGAAGCTCTACCGAGTGCGTCGAGCAAAGCTTGGTTATCTCCGAACATCAAAGAAGCGAATTAAGGAAGTGAAGAAGGTTACTGCTGCGGCGTAACCTTGCGTGGCGTCTGACAGGGCGCTACACTCTACAAATTGTGCGCGCGGGTGGCGGAATTGGTATACGCGCTAGCTTGAGGGGCTAGTGGGAGCAATCCCATGGAGGTTCGAGTCCTCTCCCGCGCACCAAAAAAAATTGCTGACTTTGCGTCAGCTATTTTTTTTGGTGAAGGCAAGGAAGGACTCGAACCTGGGAAAGGGGTCGGGAAAACGGAAGTTTTCCCGCAGCGGAATTATTCAAACCGAGGGGTTTGAAAGAGGAGCTTTGGCGACGAGGGTTCTAGGAGCGAAGCGACGGAGTCCTCTCCCGCGCACCAGTAATGTATATAACGATAGTAGTCCCGAAATAGCGGGGCACCAAAAAAAATTGCTGACTTTGCGTCAGTGATTTTTTTTGGTGAAGACAAGGAAGGACTCGAACCTGGGGAAGGGGTTCCGCCAGAGGCGGACAGACGGGGAGCGGAGAAGTTTCTCTGCGGCGGAATCTCGCCCGCAACACCAGTGCGTAGCACTGCCGGCAGGTATTCTCCTCCAAGGGCGGATCCTCCTTTGGTGGAAAACCGAACAATGATAATGGATATAAAAGAGAAGTCCGCCGCGGTGGACAACAAAGGCTATATTTCGGCTATATTCTTAGCCAGCGCATCAGTTTTTTATTATGATGGTGTCCTAATGTGTACAATATTAGTAGTCCCTATTTTAGGGGGGCATCAGCGATATTCTATCAATATATAGTTTGACTAAATGTTAAAAATATAGTATGCTAGCTCTGATTTTAACAGACTTGTTTTACTAGAAATCGTTATTTTCAAAGTGGAAAAAAGTCATACAAAGGTAACTTGGGCTACTAAAAAAGTCACAAAAAAATGTGCTGCTTTTTATTTAGATTGTATTAAATTGTCGGTTCTTTCTCCTTTTGAACATTTCACGGTAAACAAAGATTTTCCTAAAAGATTTTTTGCTTCGGCTGCAATTTGTGGCCTACTTCTGTACACGATTTTGCCATACGGCCAAGTTGCCGCCGCCGCCTCTACGTTTACGCAAACAAACTGGGCGGGCGGAGTAACAGCAAATAGCGCAGTACATGCATCTAATCAAACAGGCTGGACGGAATACAGTGTAAAAGACGCAGCACTATCGATTGTGAATGGAGGCGCTGATTTGCAGCTCGGCGTTACCTCGCAATCGCTTACCCAGACGAGCGATGCAAATGCGGCTACCGGATTTAACCTTACAGGAAGCGCACATACCCAGACCGAAGTTACGGGCGCCGGGAGCTCGGCATCCATTATTTTGAATACGGTTGCTGACGCTGCTACCACGACTGTTGCGGCAGGCAATGCACATTCGTGCGCACTGCGTGCTGACGGCACGGTCTTTTGCTGGGGTATGAACTATTACGGCCAG